>JABDLO010000296.1 GCA_013002995.1 Saprospiraceae bacterium
CATGATAACCGCCCCAGGTCCCCCAGTCATCACCCACACCTATTGCTCCCGTTCCTAAAGATCCGTCTCCCGGATCAATGTGTTCAATGTCATAAAGGCGGTAATTGTAAAAAACGGGGTATGATTGATCGTTCCGATAGCGTTCGTGGAAGGCTGTGTTATCTTTTTGTGTTTGTTCTGATGATGAGGGCCCATTGGTCCAGTGCGTGTTCCACTCAAGTATTGGGTGTGTCCTTTCGTCCCAGTACAATTGATACCCAAGACCTATTGAATCAGCATACCTGGCTTCGTCCAGGAATTCTTTATCCCATTTCATGGTAGGGTTGATGTCATTCTTTCCATGCCATGATCTAATTAATGGCAAGTCTTCAAATGATGTGAAAGTCTGCAAGTCATACAAGTCATGAATATGCAATGTATTTCCAAATCGATCTTTTAAATTGGTCGGAAGATCCAATTCTTTGTTACCTAATAACAATGATCCAAAATTATCATCATCAGGTCCCTGATGTCCACACGAAAAAATGGAAGCAGAGCTAAATATTTCAGGAAAACTCTTGACCATACCTACAGCACCGGCACTCCCCACACTATATCCCTGAATAGCTACTCTATGCTCATCCACAACACCTTGCTCAATCAGCCAATCATTAATGAATTTGATCCTTCTCTGGCTATAATTGATAATGGTGTCCGAGGCGGAGGGTCCGTTATGACTTTTGTCAAATGGATTGTGATCCTTTCCCCAACCAAACCACCAGGAATTGCTTTCATTAAATACCAGGTGCCCCTGTACGTATCTCATGAAATCATCATTATGACATACGACAACCCCTTCATCTGAATTGTTATTGATCTCAGGCCTGCGATCAGGTAAATATTGAGAAAAGTTGCCACTGCCTCCATGAAGCCAGTGAATTGCAGGTGCTGGTTCTGAAAGATCAGCATTGGGACCGTTCCACACGGCAAACACATGTGGCCATCCATTGGTATGCTGATTGCCCATAATGGGAAAACATGGCAACCCATCACGATGATCGGATCTGCCTTCCGTCCATAAGTAGAATAAGTTAATAAATTGCCCCAGTGAGATTTCAGTACTGGCTTGAAGATGAGGCTTAGGCCTGCTTGTTTCATCAAACAAAATATTTACTTGATTGCTCACGGAAGATTGGGCTACAGGAAGATTGCAAGGTCCTTCTTCACAGTTTTGAATCAGAAAGTATTGATCCTTAGTTTCTCTTATGGTTTCTACGAATAACCCTTCGTTTTCCTCCAATGTATATGTACCTCCATTCCCATTGGGTATTTTGTAATGGAGGTCATCAATTCCAATATGCCTTCTGGCTGAGGCGGGATATGTCAATTCAGGAAAAAGTCTTCCGATTTCATTCCAGGTAGTTAAATCTGGAGATAAGTCCGGATTGGTAAATATTGAAAATTGTCCAGAAAGAGGTTGATCGTTCTCCCATACCACCCAAACCTGACCATGTGCTTGCCATGCTCTGACATTAGATTGAGCAAAAGTTTCTACCAGGAATGAACAAAAGAAAACAATTATAGAAAAATACTTCATCGTATTATGGGGTAGTTTTCCACAATTTATAATGATGGATTGGTACTCCTATCCATGAATTCCATGAGCAATTTTAACCAATAAGCTTGTTTTCTAAGGCAATCCTGACAATTCCTGCAGTATTTCTTGCTCCCAGTTTGATGCCTATGTTTCTACGATGCGTTTCTACAGTGCTAAATCCTATTTTAAGATGGTCTGCGATTTCTTGAGTAGTAAATTCTTTAATAATTAATACAAGTACCTGTTTTTCTCTTCTTGAAAGTGTGGGTAAAAGTCGGTCATTTTCCTTTTCACTTACTTCTATTGAAGATGCATTGCCAATGATGTTTTTAATCTTGGACGTGAGATACATTTCATCCTTCATTACTATACTAATGGATTCTACCAATTCTTCTTGATCTACATTTTTTAATAGATAACCATCAGCACCATTGTTGATCATTTTCTGTATGACACTTACTTCACTTATCATTGTTAAGGCGATGACCTTAACGCCCGGATGCAATCTCTTTAATGAAGCACATACATCGATACCATTTTCATCATCCAGATTGATATCGAGTAGAATTACATCATACTCTTTCTTTCTACCGGAAGAAATAAAAGATCTAAATGAATTAAAAGTATCAAGACATTCAATGTGCTGATTTCCCTCCAGCAGCTTTTTAACTCCATCTGCAAATAAGTTATGATCATCTATTACAGTAACCTTGATCATAATGCTGTGTTGTTTTTTCCTATAACTGGGATATCAATATTCACTGTCGTACCGATATTTTCAGCCGTGTCAATATTTATATCACCATTCAGTAGCTCAACTCTTGCATTTACATTTTTTATACCCATTCCACCATTTTGTATCAATGCGTTATATCCAACTCCATCATCTTCAATTAATATTTTTACTTCCTCATCTGCGTGAAGCACTTGTACCAGGAGGTTTTTTGCTTTAGCATGTTTGACCACGTTATTGATCAATTCCTGGATTACCCGATATACATTCAAGGCGATATGTTCATCATACTTCTCTTCTATTGATATTTCAGATTTAATCTTTATCGGTAGACATTCTGTCTTTCTGATCAGGTCTTCAATCGCTCCTTTTAATCCAACCGTTTTCAAGGAAACAGGCATTAAGTTTTGTGTGATTTCTCTAACTTCCTCACATGCCTGATCAATCAGCTCATGAACCTTGTTCGTATTATTATCAGGATTCAACAATTGTGCCTTGGTAGCAGATAGAAGTCCTCCCAGACCATCATGGATATCACGTGAAATTCTTGTTCTTTCTTGTTCTTGTCCCTCAATCAATGACTGCATTCTAATGCTCTTCCTTTCATGTATAATCTGTTGTGCTTTTTGATTTTGGATAATATCATCTCTTTGCTCCAACTGTTTTTCCTTGCTTCTCTTGAATAAATAGAATCCAACTATCCCGGCTAAAGAAATGATCAGTAAGATTATAATTAAAAACATCATCCTCTTTTCTCTATTTCTCACTTGAATTTGTGATTCTAATGCTCTCCGTTCGCTTTCAAGCTGTACAATTGTATTCTCTTTTTCTTTTGCTTTATACAATGATTCAAAATCAAGGCTTTTTAACATTTCCTCTCTTTTATAGAAGCTGTCTTGTCTGATTTTAATTTCTTCAGCAATTTCATACGCTCTTTCCAGGTCCTTTTTTTTAAACGCGATTTCCTTTAACGATGTCAGTGCCCTAATAATAAATTCGGGATGGTTGTTTCTTTTAGCCAATTCATAGGATTCTTTTGCTTTTATTTCAGCCTTATTGAAATCTGATGTGAGCATAAGAGCCTTTGCCACGTAACCTTTGATCTCTGCAAGTTCTATTTCAGGACCTTTTAACAGCATATAAGATTCTGCACGTTTCAATTTATTTAGAGCCCTATCATAGTTTCCTGTCTTCATGTCAATTCTTCCAAGCATTGTGATACACTTGGCGGCTTGTCGAGTGCTGTCTCTTGTGTTAGTAACAGCTTTATTAGCATATATCCTGGCCTTCTCAACATTATCCAACTCTAAATGACATTGAGCCATATTCATAAAAAACAATGTAGCTCCCTCTGCATCCCCTTTTGCTTCCCGTAATTCCATCCCTTCATTATAGAACTCAAGGGCTTTGTCATATTTTTTCTGTGCTTCGAAAACCATCCCAATCAATCTCATGGAGTATGCCATTCTCCCTGTGTCTTTAAGAGCAACTTTTAAATCTAGAGCCCTTTGGTGGTCAGCCAATGCAGATGAGAAATAACCCTTGCGGAAATTAATGCGCCCCTGAATGGTTTTGGTTTCAGCCATTGCGCTGGTATCGCCCATGGCATATGCCATAGAATCAGCTTTGGTATTATATTTTTCTGCCTCAGTAATATTTCCCAATTGATTCAAGTAAGTCCAGGCCAATCTTTTGTGGGCTCTCATGACCTTTAAGTCACTTTCTCCATTAATTATTAAACTATCAAGGTTTGAGTGTTGCTTATTCAATACTTTTGAAATCCTTTCTGCTGGAGACTGGCATAAAGCCCCTGTTTCGATTACAGATAAAAAAAACAAGAACGCGATATAGATGATATGAATAACAAGACGATTCATGGATATCCAAGATAGTGATTTCATAAATTGTAAAATCCATGAATTCCATTACATGCCTCAAGTTTTTGGGTTGATGTATGTTTCACATGAATACAGGTTCTTCATCAATGATAACGGCGGTTTATTGATTGAGGATTATGATTAACACTTCTCTCAGATATTTAGGGGACCAATAGGCAATGAATGACAAGTTAGAACATCTACTTATAACTAAGATGTAAATTTTGGAGCATCGGTATTAATTCAATTCATTCAACGCATCGGTTTCAATCTCTCTGATCAGGTTAAAGATGACTTCCTGCTCTTCAATTGATAATGCCTCAAAAAGGGCATTGCCTTGCTCAAGCACTTCAAAGCCCAACGCCATACCTGCTATTTCATCTTCAGAATAAAACCCGGATTTACGCTTCATCATATTAATTACCTGTCCGATTATATCCAGAATTTTCATGATGAGAGAGCGATCGTACAAGGTCTCAAAGAGTACCATTCCATCATCAATAAACCGATCAAGCTCTTTTCTAGGTAATCTTCCGATGAGGGTTTTAATGTCATTGGGGTCAAGAGGGGGCTTCATTTCCAATTCAATTGCTTCCACGATTAATTTTTCTTCCATCCTTGAGGCTACCCTAAAAGATTTCAGAGCTTTCAACCCCACCTGCATGGTTTTAGGAAAGTGCCATCCCATTTTTAATAGAATTCGCCCTGAATCAATTAGCATTTTAATTAAGTGATCCGGTCTCTTTAAGTGGTTATCAAGGCTTGCAAACGCCCGATCAAGTACGGCCCTTCTCTCAGCAGTAGGATAAATCTGATTGATAAAATAATTTCTTAGGAGTTGGAACTTATCCTCCGTGACTGAATCCGGAATATCATACTTGGACTTTATTCTATCGTATTGATACCTATCCTTTATCAACAGATGATATCCATCTATAATGGCTGATGACAATTGACGGTCCATTCATTCTATATTAAAAGGGCCAGGGCTTCCTCAGCTTTCCCGATAGCAATTAATTCCGCAGCGACCTTTTCTCTATTCTCCGGATATTTAGCTTTTACCGCATCCTGCAATTCTTGCCCAGGCAATTCATGCAACGCTGCCATTTCAGCAATCTGGTTTCCTGTAAGTACTTCACTTTTAACGATATGTTCAGGTAGGCCATCGAATCCGAGGATCGGTTCCAATACATTCTGATAGATTGTGCTCACAGCATCTCCACTCGCTCTTGTATAGTATGATCTTCCCAGACGTCCCATTAAATCTACTTTATGAGGATCAATTCTATTGTTTTCATCTATAATATTCTCATCAACATGCATAGCAAGAACTTCACAGATGATCAGGTGTCCTGCACCTCCTTTTTCCCCCAGCCGTATGATATCATTGACCCGGCATTCCATATTTATGGGTGATTCTTTCACACAAGGAGCAGAAACAATTGTTGAAGGTTCAGGAGTAAATCCCGCCTTGGTAAACTCACTGATGTCAGATGGGAACTCTACAGAGGTAAGCGTCATCTGCCTCACAACATCATAAGAAACCACATTAATAACGAGGCCTCTGTTTTTCTGAACATTGATAAGGGTGTCTTTAGTAGTATTGTCCCTTACTCTCCTATTAGATGAAAAAACAACTATAGGAGGTGTGGAACTAAAGGCATTAAAAAAACTATAAGGAGCAAGATTATGTTTTCCCCCGTCTCCGATTGTTGATACAAATGCGATTGGTCTAGGAGCAATTGAGCCGATAATTAATTGATGCCTTTCTTTAGGTGATAAATCGGCTGGAATGATCTTTTGCTTCATATTTTCAACTTTTATCCTTTATTATTTTTTAATAATACACAATTGTCTTGTTAACAACTGTTCAGACGTTGTGCAATATAGTATTTTTGAAGTTTGAAATGTATCCCTCAATTTATGAATAAGTTATTGAATATACTGTTGATCCTAATCATCCTCGGATATGCGGGATATTATTTTTATAAAAAACCTAAATACACCAATGGAGAAAAAGCTCCTCAGTTTTCAGCAACCCTGATCGATGGGTCTTCCTTTGAATTGAAGGATCTTGAGGGCAGTTATGTACTGATTGATTTCTGGGGATCATGGTGTGGTCCCTGTCGTAAAGAAAATCCTGAACTGGTAAATCTATATCATGAATTCAAGGATGCTTCTTTCAAGGATGCACAGGGATTTGAGATGGTAAGTATTGCTGTAGAAACCAATGAGAAAAGGTGGAAATCTGCTATTGAGAAGGACCTGTTAACGTGGAAATATCACATCGCTCAACTAGAAAGATTTAAAAGCCCCATTGTCTCTCAATATGGTGTTAAGGAAATACCTACTAAATACCTGCTAAATGAAAGAGGTGAGATCATAGGGGTTAATCTTTCTGCCTATGAAATTGCAGAGATGCTTCGTCGACGCATGTAATATGACTTAATGACCTTAATCTAACTTATATTTGTGCCAATTTGACCTAAATATCAAAATGGCAAAACAATTGATCATTTGTATTCTGACAACAAATATGTTTTGTTGTCATTACACAGCAGTGTAAATAACGCAATAAATAAAAATTGAGTGAACAACTTTTTTAAAATGGGTAAGAAAAAGAACGAGGAAGCTACGGCTCAAAAGGAATCAAAAAAATCAACTTCCAAGAAATGGGAAGAACAAATCGAGCAACTAGAAGCTGATCTGTCAGAGTCTAAGGACAAATACCTTAGGCTTTATGCAGAGTTTGATAATTATAAAAAGAGAACAATTAAGGAAAAGCTGGAAATGATGAAGTCTGCGTCTCAGGATGTTGTCGAAGCTTTACTTCCGGTTCTCGATGATTTTGATCGAGCTAAGAAAAGTGCTGATGATGATGAATCTTCAGAACAATTCAGTGAGGGGGTTGCATTGGTATACAATAAACTTTATTCTACTTTAAAGAATAAAGGTCTTGAAAAAATGGAATCTACTCATGAAGTTTTCGATCCGGAACTTCATGAGGCTGTGACAGAAATACCAGCTCCGTCAGAAGAGTTAAAAGGTAAAGTAATTGATACGGTAGAACAAGGCTACTATCTCAATGAGAAGATCATCCGTTATGCTAAGGTCGTGGTAGGAAAATAAATCATACAGGGTTAAAACTCTGATCAAATGAACACAATGGCAAAAAAAGATTATTACGAAGTATTGGGATTGAGTAAGGGTGCGAGTGCCGATGATATTAAAAAGGCGTATCGGAAGACCGCTATGAAGTATCACCCTGATAGAAATCCCGATGATAAACAAGCCGAAGAAAAGTTTAAGGAGGCTGCAGAGGCATATGAAGTACTAAGCGACGCTGACAAGAAAGCAAGGTATGACCGATATGGACATGCAGGAGTAGACCCTAATGGAGGTTTTTCAGGTCGCGGTGGAATGACGATGGACGATATTTTCTCTCAATTTGGAGATATCTTTGGAGATGGAGGAAGTCCCTTTGAGAGCTTCTTTGGAGGATCGAGGAGGTCTTCTACACAGCGAGGACAGAAAGGATCCAATCTTCGTATCAAGGTCAGCCTCTCTCTGGAAGAAATAGAAAGCGGAGTTACTAAAAAGATAAAAGTCAAAAAACAGACAACTTGCAAAAACTGTAGTGGTTCAGGAGCTAAGGATTCCTCTTCAGTAAAGACTTGTGGTACATGTGGAGGGTCCGGATATGTAAGACAAGTAAGAAGTACTTTTCTCGGTCAGATGCAGACCACTACGGTATGCCCAGGGTGTAGCGGATCCGGTAAAACAATAACTGCTACTTGTAATTCATGTCGAGGAGAAGGAAGGGTTGCAGATTCTGAAACCATAGAAATCGAAATTCCTGCAGGTGTAGAGGAAGGCATGCAACTTTCTATGAGAGGTAAAGGAAATGCAGGAAAGAACGGCGGTCCCAATGGTGACCTCCTTATAAATATTGAAGAAAAAGTACATCCGCATTTCAGCAGAGACGGAAAAAATATAGTGTACGATTTATTCTTAAACTTTGCAGATGCTGCACTGGGTACCAATGTTGAAGTGCCAACTTTATCAGGAAAAGTAAAGATAAAGGTTCCTTCAGGAACCCAGGCTGGTAAGATCTTCCGATTAAGAGGTAAAGGACTCCCATCGGTGCAGAGCTATGGAAAGGGTGATCAGCTCATCAATGTAAATATCTGGACACCTAAGAAATTAAACGATGAGGAAAAGGCCATTCTTGAACAGATTAGGACACTTCCTAATTTTCAACCCAATCCCGGTAAAGCTGAGAAAGGCTTTTTTGAAAGGATGAAAGACTATTTTAATTAATGAGGTGGTTATTGTTTATTTTTCTATGTGTGACTTTACTCAGCTGTAATGATCATGTGATCTTTCAGGAAAGGGAAGAATTACCTGAAATGATATGGAAATACTCTAATCCACTAGAATTCAGTACTGAGATCGCTGATAAAGATGAATCTTTTAACATCTATCTTGATATTGAACATTCTCGAGACTTTGCCTATGGAAATCTTTATTCCGGCATCACAGTTATTGCACCCAGCAGAGACACAACATTTCACAGAATTTCTATAGACCTTGCCGACAAGCTGGGTCAATGGTTGGGTACATGCAAAGGAAACGAATGTTCCAGACAGTTCTTAATTGCAGAGGAATATCAAATCGCCGAAGCCGGAAATTACAAGATTATCATTGAACAATACTCTAGAGAAGAGGATTTACCCGGTATTAAATCAATAGAATTAACGATTCACGCTGCTGAATAGTAATTTTTAGGCAATGCCTTTCTCATTTAAATAAATTCCATTTTCTTTGCAGCATTGAATTATCTTAGATAACAAATCATAGTAGAGACATGGGCGGAAATAATCAGAATTGGGGTAAAAAAGGTTCTTGCTTAGGACAATTTGCAATAGCCTTCTTTTTATTTATTATTCTTCTGATCTGGTTGTATACCAAAAACGGAGCTTTCCTCAACTAGAAGAGGTATTCCAGGTTGCATTGATACCGGCTATAGATCAAAGTGGGTCAATTGCTTGAATTTCCTTACACGTGATACAACCTCATCGTCCCGGAGGTATTTCAACCTTTTAATACTGAATTCTTCAACACAGAAAGACGCCATGGCTGAACCATGGATGACAGCCCGTTTCATATTATCAAATGAAACATCATCCGTCTTGGCAAGGTAACCCATAAACCCTCCTGCGAATGTATCTCCTGCTCCTGTGGGATCATATACTTGAGATAGTGGCAAGGCCGGAGCGTAAAATATCTGATCATCAGCAAACAATAATGCTCCGTGTTCTCCCTTCTTGATAACTAAAAATTTAGGGCCAAGTTCATGAATTTTATATGCTGCTTTTACGAGGCTATATTCTCCTGACATCTGCCTGGCTTCCTCGTCATTGATGGTTAAAATATCCACCCTGCTGATGACATTCATTAATTCATCCCAGGCAATATCCATCCAGAAATTCATGGTATCCATCGCAATCAATCGTTGGGTACCATCTAGCTGGTCTAGTACCTGTGTCTGTAGTTCAGGAGTAATATTACCCAGCATGACATATTTGCTTGATTTATATTCTTCAGGAAGGACCGGATTAAAATCATCCAGCACATTGAGGTCAGTAGTCAGCGTATCTCGCTTGTTCATATTCTCGTGATACTTTCCTGCCCAGAAAAATGATTTTGCGTTTTCCTTTATTTCCAAACCTTTAAGGTTTACACCTTTATCTTCCAGGGCTTCCATTTCTGATTGGGGAAAGTCGTCTCCTACAATAGAAACCAGATTTATCCTATCTGTAAAATATGAAGCAGCATAACTGGCATAGGTGCACGCTCCACCTATGACCATTTCAGCTTTGCCGTAAGGCGTTTCTATAGAATCGAATGCAACAGTGCCTACCGTAAGTAAATCTTTCATGAATAATGTTTTAAACCGTGGGTAAAAGTATCACTTTCTAAAATAGAATGTAATATCAGTGCTTCTTTTCTCTTGGAGAGTGCTTACGTACATGCCGATAACACTGATACCTTACCCAACATTCATTGAAAAGAAGCAGCCCCACAGATGCTGTCAGTAATAATTTTCTAAAAAACTTAACATGGTGGGAATACATTTCATAGAAAGGATCCACTACAAGAAGCTCAACCATTACAACTGAAATAGCAGAAAGCAAAAACACAACCGCAATGGCCTTGTTGATTTCGTACCAGTTAATACCTTTTTCTTTGAGGCTCTTTCTAAATAGTTTCTGGGCAAGCTTATGAGTAGGGTTGATCTTAATGAGTTCTTTACATATATATATTGCCCCATCATATTGCTTAAGGTTATAATGGCATGCAGCTTTATTGAAGAGTAAATCTTCATACACGTTTCTACCATCAACGGTAAAAATATTCTCGATGATGACAGTTTCAATCATCCCATCTACGTATCGTAGGAATTTATGATATTTTCCCAGCTCAAACAATGCGAATACATAATCCGATTTGACCTCCACATACTCATCGAAGGGTAAGCCATTAATTTCATCAATATGGCTCTCAAAGTATCTGACCCGTTCTCTAAACGAAGTTTTTTCTATGGATGAATATTGATAATATGCTGATGACCTGAAGCTCACATTATAATAATTAAAATGAAGATTCAATGTTCAATGAAACCTATGCTAAGATGAAAAAAACCTAAAACATTACCTTAATTTAATAATCTTGTCAGCCATAAATAATTAGGCAAAATAACCCGATTAGACAATAAAATAGATTGCTAAAAATAATAATGTAAAATTTAATCCTGCTATTAAGAAATGTCGCCTATTTTTCATATTTTTAGAGAATTGATAAATAGTAATCGAGATTATTATTAAATCATTCCTCCGTAACCACTTGACAAGAAATGAATTACAACCGTAAACCAGCCAATGACTCCGGATATCTCCTATGGCAGATTTCCAATTTATGGCAGAGGGTAATCAATGAAATCCTCTCCCTTCATGAAATTACTCATGTTCAATATCTGCTTCTTGCAACGATTGTGTGGATGAAGAAAAATAAATTGATCATTACTCAGAATAGCCTGGCCAAGCAAGCCCAATCTCATAAAATGATGACGAGTAAGGTGCTCAGAAGCCTTGAAAAAAATGGTTATGTCATGCGTATTACCAGAAAAGACGATTCCCGTTATAAAATAATTGAACTCACTGATAAAGGCCATAATAAATACCTCGATGTCAAGAAGGTTTTCGAAAAAGAGGATGCAAAGTTTTTTGAAAAAATAGAACGCAATCGATTCAGCCTGAACCGAATCTTTATTGACATGATAGCAGAGAACTCAAAGTATGCAAAGGCACAAAGTGCTTAATTACGCATATCCAGACCCCAAAGTAATTTTTGTCTGATGGTCCTCATAAAACTTGTTCCTTCCTGGTGAGCCAACTTTACATTAAATCCATTTTTTCTGATTTTAATGATATGGTCTGAAGTAATGGTTTCAAATCTTGAATCCAGGGTACACATGAAATTTTCAGCTCTACCTTCAACCTGAAAGGTGATTTCTGCATCATCCGGAATAACAATAGGCCTTACATTAAGATTGTGGGGAGCAATCGGTGTAATCACAAATCCGCTCGCATCCGGGAATAAAATTGGTCCCCCGCAACTCAATGAGTATCCTGTAGATCCTGTAGGTGTTGCCATAATTATTCCATCTGCCCAATATGAATTGAGTACTTCCCCGTTCATGGAAGCCTTAATTATGATCATGGATGAGTTGTCTCGCTTGGTAATGGTAAAATCATTCAAAGCAAAATGTGTGTCTCCGAATATCGGAATGTTACATTCCAGACTTAAGAGGGTTCTTTCTTCAACATAGAAATTACCCTGGTCGATGTTGTGAAGCGTATTCTTAATGGTAGATTTTTCAATACTTGCAAGAAATCCCAATCTTCCAAGATTGATGCCGAGTATAGGATATCCCGCATCTCTTACCATGGTCACGGCCCTTAATATGGTCCCATCTCCCCCAAGCGTAATAATCAGGTCAGGAGAGAAGGATTTTAATGCTTCATGAGAAGCGATGACCGGAACATGCCCTAAGTCTTTATTTAAATCCAGCAATGCCTTATGAAGTCGATCATTATAAGCCAATTCAACACCCATTCCCTTAAGGGTGTCAATCGTATCATCAAGATAAGGCCGGTCATCACTGCTGGCCCGCTGACCATAAATGAGTATTTTCATCACGGAAAAATAGGTAAATATTCATTGATAATTCACAAATCAGAATGTCAATCCACTCTGCAATATAAAGCCGCTTTCTCCCAGTTCATTAAATCCATATTCTGCCTTAATGATAAAGGTATTCCATAAGATAATATCTATGGCAGGGCCATAACCTACAATCCACTGGTTGTTGAGATCATTGGTCTGAATATAAGTAGGTTCATTTACATAGCCGGAGTCCAGATTGAACCTTAGGAAAACCTTTATCGACATTCTACGGAATTGATTCAACGGCATATTATCTCCCAGGTCCTTAATGGTATCAACCAATCGGTATTTCAATGAAGATTGAAATAAAAAATAGTCTGTACCATCCAATACATAGAGTTCATATCCCGATACCACATCTGAGCCATATCCGAGACCCGTATTATTGGCAAATGCAATTTTATCCCTTACAAGATTGGTCTTTCCTTTTAACCTCAAAGCGTAGATCCATTTCTGTTTGTAATTGAAATACTTCTCCAATCCTCCAAAAACCGATAGGTTATTGTATTCATCATAGATTCCCAATCCCTCCTTTTTGATATTAAAAAAGAGTAAATGCCCTCCTTCTGGATATTGAAAAAACACCCTTCTGTCATGTTGGATGTCATACTCCAGTAAGAAAAACCTAAGACTTGTAGCTTCATTTAAGAAATAATTCGGGTTATATTCTGTAGCTATTACATCATCAATGGTGTTGTGATGATATCCTAGACGCAAAGCATTAAAAGTAAATAGTCCGGGTCTGTAGTTTATGGTTCCACCCAATCTAAACCTACTCCTTAATCTGCGTTCATCCTCCTCTTTATGAAAAAGAGTTTTATTGCCTTGGGTGATGTAGCCAATTTCTTTGTTTTCAGAAAAAAAGACACCACTTGAAAATCCCCATTTCCTATTCAGGTAGGGATAATCATATCTCAGTTCATACTTCCGGGTATAGCCTAATTGAAACTTCACTTTTAACCGGTCCCTATGCCCTGTTAAATTGATATGGTCTACTCTCAATCCATAATTAACCCGATCAAAGGATCGGTTTTGTTCCTGCCACCACACATTAAAATTTCGGTCAGCCAACTCAAATATCAATGAAGGATAGATGTACCAGTTTTCCTGCATCTCAATGACCAGATCACATGTATGGTTCTGGGTATCCCAATTCTTTATATTGATATTGACATCGGTAAATAATGCCGTGGAAAGTAATCGTTTTTCATTAAGTATAATCCGCTGGGCCATATCCTTCAGAAGTATGGTGTCTGCCGGAAACATGTCCATCTCTCTGAGGACAACCCGGTCTTTCGTCTTTTTATTACCCACTAACCTAAGTTCCTGGATAACAACATATGCTTCCTGAGCATTTACAGCAGATGAAAACTGAAAAACTAATAATATGGTAAGTACCCTAAGGTATTTATACATTTAGGTAGGACATTAAGGCATCGTATCGTTCCTTCAATTCATCGATATACTCAAATTCCGAGAAGCTGCCTTTTACTTCGTAATCATATCGTTCAAGAGCAGATATGATCCTTCCATTTTCCTGTCGATTGACCTTCAACGTCACTAGGACACTCATGCTATCTTCATCTGTACTCAGGAATGAGCTTAATACAGCTGCACCCTCTTCCTCGACAATTTTAGAAATCTCAGCAAGTGAGTAACCGTGTTTATTAGTCTCCAATACAATAATGCTCCCGGGTTCTGTAAATGAAAAGCTCGACGCATAAAATTGAAGTAAATCTTCCTGCGTGATCAACCCCATATAATTCTCTTCACTATCGACTACCGGAATAACAGTAAGATGATTGCTGGCCATCTTGGACATAACCTCAAATAAATGATCTGTTTCATAAGCATAGGGGCGCACCAGAGATAACTGGTAACTACCAATAGCCTCATCCATATTGTGGCTAAGAATATCTGCTTCAGATATCAATCCAAGTAACTGAGAATTATTAACAATAGGGAGGTGCTTTACATGATTGATACTCATCAACGTGATGGCCTCTTCCCCTGTATCAGAGGTTACCAAAGGCATAATCAGACTTGATATCAATTGTGAAGCTATCATCTATTTACATTAACGCATAATTGATGCCAATTGTTAATCAATATTATCTTCTTAAGAGTTTCTTACGCTCCATGTTAAATTCTTCTTCTGTAAGCAGCCCTTTTTTCCTCAACTCTGCCAGTTTATTCAGCTGAGACAACAGTACATCATCTTTAACCTCTTGTTGTGGAGACTCTTCGGTTTCCTCTCCCTGAGCGGGTGCAGAAATGTTCTTTCTTCCCAGTCTGTATCCATTGTCTTTAAAATCATCAAACTCAGGTTGAATCCTTAAAAACGCCAGATCGTCGTGTTCTTGTATCTTTTTAAAATCATTATATCCTAAATCTACAGCCTGGCTCAAATGCTTGAATGACTTGTCTTTTTGTTCAGTCAGTGAATATGCACAGGCCAGGTTGAAATGAAGGGCGATGTCACTAGGATTGATTTCCAACCCTTGTTCAAAATCTTCAATCGCTCCCTCCAGATCAAATTCCTTGTACTTTCTCAATCCACTTTTCTTGAAAGGGTTGGCCTTCTGAATGGCTCTCGGACTCGGCCTGGATCTTCTTCTCTCTTTTACTCCAGGTCTTCTCCTTCTAGGGCGATTGGGTTCTACATAAGACCGGGGATCTCTGGAAAGGTGCTTATTGTATTTCCTGTCAAATGCTTCATCACCCATTGTCAATAAACGGAATGCATCTATCCATCCCAATATAAAGGATATGGGAAAAGCAATCCTACTTGCAATGAAGAATATGAATATGTATAAGATACCGGCACCCGGATCCCTTAGGTAAAATTTATGTGCACCAAAACCGCCAAAAAATATAGCCAGTAAAGCCGCAAATATTCTGCTTCTTTCTGATTGGTTGCTTCTACGTCTGCTCATTGTTGTTTTTTATTATTAGATCATTCAGAATACTTTACATGTCAAGACAGCAATATCATCTGAATATTCTTGATCTCCTTTAAAGATATTAATTTCGCTCATAAGCTCTTCATTAAATTCGACAGGAGTCTTATTACTGTTGTTCAGAACAAAATTTTCGATCTTTTTATCTTCAAAAAAATCACCCTCTTCATTCCTTAGATCAGCAAGTCCATCCGTGAATGAAAGTATAAGTGCATCTTTTTTAATAGGTACAATTTCTTCCTTTATTACCGGTAGTTTTTCAAATGCCCCTATCACTGTTGTCCCTTCTTCAAGGCGCCTCAGCTTGCCTCCATTGATCAATACCGGAGGATAATGCCCTGCATTGATGTATTTCAATTCCATCTTGCGGGTATCGATTTCTGCTATAAAAAAAGTGATGTACTTATCTGCTTTGGTAATTCTATATACAGCTTGATTCAACGCAAAAATAAAGGTCTCTAAATCCCGATATTGATAAATAAATGTCTGAATGATGGCTTGAAAATTAGCCATTAACAAGGCTGCTGCAACTCCTTTACCTGAAATATCAGCAATACAAAATGCAAATCGGTTCTTATCAAAGGAAATGAAGTCTATATAATCACCTCCAATATTGAAGTGCGGTTTATAGATTTTAGATAATGCATATTCTTCACAACAAGGAAATGATTCAGGAATCAACATCTGTTGTACTTCACTGGCCAGCTGAATTTCCCTTTTCAATCGCTCCTGTTCTATCTGCTGTTTAAACAATCGCTTGTTTTCGATCGCAACAGCAATGATATTGGTTATGGTAGTAATAAATTGAATCCTGTTGTAGAGGTCAGACTTTTCTCTGATACCACCTATAATGGCATATGCTAGAGGTTGCTCTTTATGAAATACTGGAATGATGATGTCAAAATCAGTTAAGATTTCTTCATCTTCATCCTTAATGGTGTGCAACCTTTTGTATTTTATAATCTTGGGAACAAGGACTCCGGAATTCTCTTTTGAAGCATTAATTGTAGCCGCACATTTCCATTTTTCATCCACTTTTATAAAGAGAACCATCTTGTCTATTTCCATCTCCCAACTAAGAAAAGACTTATACATATTATACAGTCCCTCAGCTGATATGTTGTCATTGATGGCTTGAGTAATGGTCAGCAGGCTCTTTATCTGCAATTGCTTCAGATTGAGTTCTTTCTCCAGTTTTTCCAGTATGGCAAGCTCCCTGCTCATATATTTCTTTTCCTTTCGGCAAATGTAGCTCTTCACTACGACACGAAATAGTAAAAGATAAAACTAATAACATTATTGTAATCATAAGGATAATTACCTATTCCAGTATCCTTCATAATGTCCCTTTAACATCGATATACCTTTCTTATAATTGATATTTAATCAACAACTATAATTTTATTCATATGTTACGATGCTATGTTTTTCAGATACCGTAAATGGATCATCTCTGGTTTCATCTTGTGGACCATCATCAGTGGATTCAGTGCTCTTAATTTAAAGTTTGCATTCGATTTTGAGCAGTTTTTTCCACAGGGAGATGAGGATCTGGAATTCTTCAAGTCCTTTATTGAAGAGTTTGAAACAGATGACAACTTTCTACTCATCGCTGTGGAAAATAAGCCTGATGTCT
This sequence comes from Saprospiraceae bacterium, assembly GCA_013002995.1. GTDB lineage: Bacteria > Bacteroidota > Bacteroidia > Chitinophagales > Saprospiraceae > JABDLO01. Next base: position 17,072 of record JABDLO010000296.1, read on the forward strand.
TCGATTCTGTATTTCTGAATGAATTCCATGAGTATTGTTTATCTCTGAGAGATATGCCATATGTGGTAAATGTTCAAAGTCTGACGTTGGCCAGGTCTCCTGTTAAGACACCCTTTGGTATTTCAACCATCCCGGTAATACACCGGCGTAATCCTGATAGATATAATGAAGATCGACAGAACATACTCAATGATCCCAGGTATTTATATAATCTGATCAATAAAGATGCAACCTCACTGGTCGCCCTGGTCAAGCATAGAGACACCCTGGACCATGCAGAGTCTCTTGAACTCATGAATGAAGTATCAGAGTTAAACAATCAGTATGACTTTGATGGCATACATATGCTTGGAAGGGCAGACTTACAAGTCGAGTTGGTGCGAATGCAGAAACAGGAAGTTATGCTTACAGCCAGCCTTTCTATCATTCTTGTTGCCATCATCTTATTTATCTTATTCAGGAGGATTCCCGGAATTGTTGTTTCACTGGTGTCCATCAGTATGGCATTGATCATATTTATGGGATTAATGGCCATACTTGGAAAGGAGTTCAACCTGCTCTCTGCACTATATCCTGTGCTCCTTCTCATCGTCGGCACCTCTGATGTCATTCACATTAAGTCCAAGTACATTGATGAATTAAGAAAAGGTAAAAACCGACAGGATGCGATGTCGGTAACGATCAAGGAAATAGGAATTGCAACTTTTCTCACCTCCATTACTACAGCAGTGGGATTTATGACTTTACTTACTTCAAGGGTCGAGCCTGTGCGAGACTTTGGAGTAAATTCTGCCATCGGAGTTATCGTAGCATATATCGTGGTTATCTTTTTTACAACCTCAGTATTGACTTACCTCCCACGCGATATGGTCAGTAAGAATACCAGCAAGATCAGTAATTGGGACATTTATTTAAGGTGGGTATATCAATTTACCATAAAGAGAAGCAAGTCTATTGTTGTAGCATCCTTTCTTACACTGGGCATCCTTGCCTGGGGTATAAGCCTGATCAGCACAAATTATAGAATTGAGAATACCCTACCTAAAGGAGCTCGTGTTACAAAGGACTTTAATTATTTCGAAGAAGAGTATGCAGGATTCAGGCCTTTTGAAATTGCAGTTTTCATCCAGGACCCTTACAAGGCTGATGACTATCCGGTTGTCCGCGAAATTGATAAGATTGAGTCTGTCCTGATGAAGGAACCTACCATTAAAGCTACAACTTCACTAGCAACCTATTATAAGAGTCTGGAAAAGATGAAGCGCGGAAACAGCCGCAAGGGTTATGTGTTTCCTGAAGACTCATCCACCTACCTTGAGTCCCGAAGATTATTAAAGCGGAGCAAAACGACAGATGGGTTGGTACTTGTCAATAAAGATGGAACCAAATCAAGGGTTTCTTCACGGATCGCAGACATAGGTGCAGACAGTATTAATATGGTCAGTGCTCGTCTTAATAAGTCCATGCACGAAGTTGTTGATACTTCTATTATAACGTTTAAAAGAACAGGAACAGGAGTCATTATAGATAAGAACTCTATCTATATCAGGGATAATCTATTATATGGCTTAGGAATTGCCATTATAGCCGTGAGCTTATTGATGGCTCTGTTATTCAGAAATATTAGAATGCTATTTATCGCACTTGTCCCCAACCTGTTTCCACTTCTTCTCGCTGGTGCCATCATCGGTTTTAGCAATATCGAATTGGAAGCAGGGGTTTCAGTTGTATTTGCAATTGTATTTGGGATAGCGGTGGATGATACCATCCATTTCTTAAGTAAATATATCCTGGTGTTAAGGACAGGAAAGTCTCATGAAGAGTCTCTGCGTATTACAACTTATGAAACGGGTAAGGCCATTATTTTTACAACTTTTATCTTATTCTTTGGATTTATGGTCATGTTGTTTTCAGATCATCAGCCAAGTGTGACCATCGGCCTACTCATAGGAAGCACCCTCATCGGAGCGTTGGTCTGTGACTTAACCTTATTACCTATTCTATTAAGGAAATACCTTAAAACTTAAAACCAAAAGAAGCTTGAATCCCCAGATGGGCATCTTTATCCTTACGGAGGAATAGGGTGTTGTCCGGGTTCAACATAGTAAGAGATCGGTCCATACGATTATTGGTCATATCCAGAAGGCCGAAGTCCCCTTTAATACTTAAGTAAAATCCTCTGTTGAAATAGTATGCAAACCCTGCCGATACCCCTGCATCAAGGAAATTAAAAAGATTGCCATCTTTTTGAAGATATTGATAATATGCCCCTACTACTTTAGGTATTACTACATCCTGACCCTCAACCAAAACAACTGCAGGTGTATTACCGAAAGTAATGATCTCACCGGCTTCATCTCCATAATACGCAAAGTCAAGTGACTGATTGAAGAAGATATCATCAGGGTTATCAGTTGATTCAAATGAAAGCCTTCCTCTTCCGGTGGGTCCTATTAACATTCCAACATAAACCCCGCCGAATATTTCCCACTTTCGTGTCAGTCTTAAGTGCCCAGAAATTGGAATCTGGAGATAAGCATTGCTGTTTTCAAGGGTCATATCCAGGCTCCCATTTTCGAAGGTGATCCCTCCATCGTTGAGCCTGATCATATAATAAGAATCCCCTACGTATTTTTGAGAATACCCATTCTGCATATACAACAACTCTGTCCTCAGAGCAAAGTTGTCAGTAAAATTATATGAGAAATTGATTCCAAAATGGAATCCTCCTGAAAATCCCAGTTCTTCTCCCTGCTCTGCTGCACCTCTAGTAGTTGAATAGTTCTGGCCAGCCCTGACGCCTATATTATACTCCTGGGCTGAAATCTGGAAGGCCGCAAAAACCACTATTCCTATATATATTATTTTTCTGATCATTATCTATCGATTTGAAAAAGTGTGGCAAAGATATCAAAAAAGCCATTTCCATAACGTTCCGCAGCACATACTAGCTTCTCCTTGATGATTTAATTATTTATTAAAATGTCCAATAGGCAATAATTGTCTGATGGTAGGAATCTTTTATACCTCTATTTAATCCATCTTTTAATTCTACCTGCTATAAAATATTGAGCCATCATTTTCAATAAAAAACGATTGTCCTACCTTTGCAGAGATGAGTAGCAGAAATAAACTAACTAAATTTGCAGAGGTATTATCCTTCACTAATGTTTATGAAAACTTCAATCACAAACAACCCAGGTTAACGGCTGGAGAGGGTGTTTATGCTGACCTTAAAGGCAAATGGGCATCTGAGCATTTTAAAAATGACCATCCCATCGTCCTTGAACTGGCATGTGGAAGAGGAGAATACTCACTAGCCCTGGCAAGGGATAATAAAGACAAAAATTTCATCGGTGTAGATATTAAAGGGGCCAGAATATGGAAGGGAGCATCCATTGCCTTGAATGAAAAATTAGATCATGTAGCTTTTCTAAGAACCCGCATAGAGCAGGTACAACTGTTTTTTGGTCCTCAGGAAGTAGATGAGATCTGGATTACCTTTCCTGATCCATTCTTACGCAAAAGCAAGTCCAACAGAAGACTGACATCCATCCCTTTCCTTGATAGGTACCATCCTATATTCAAAGACCAGGGTATCATTCATCTTAAAACTGATGATCCTACTCTTTATGAATTCAGCCTGGAAACCCTGGAATCTCACCCTTCATATAATATTACTTATTACAACGACGACATCTACAGTAGTCCACTTCATATTCCTGAATTAAGTTACAAGACATACTACGAGCATATGCATCTTGAGGAAAGGAAGACCATAAAGTACATCCAAGCCACGCATATCGCGTAAATATTACATTTTGCCTTATTATGTTTTATATATAATTCATATGTAAAACATAATTTGGTATATTTTGTATATAAAAACGATAATTTGCCGAGTTTTGGATATCGTTCGTCGAGGAAAGTGACCTTTGTGAGTATTTTCGGCGTCATTTGAGGATGTAATTGATAAACAACTAAAAACATAATTAATCATGAGAAACCACGAAATCAATCCTATAGTATACGAGTACAGATATGCTAATCTTTCTGACTCTATGAGAAATCAAATTATCGAAAATAGATATTCATTATTTGAAAGAAGTACGAACTTAATCGGTGAGGTTAAGAAAAGCAGCAATAGAGATACCTTAATTGCTAAGCTGGGAGTCATCAGCGGAATAGCAATCATTGGTTATATCGTTTCCTTGCTGATATGAAAGATAACTTCGATATGGTACGGAGCAGAAATCAACATCCATCTCTACAATGATCACCCCAATCTTCTAAAAACCTGCTCCTACCATCGAAGTAACCCCAATAAATAATAAGAGCGTTTTTTCATACTGTGTTTAACGAATCACTCTTCGGAGTGATTTTTTTATGTGACTACCTATAGGAACTAATGTTATTATTATCAGATTGATATAAATAACCCTTACACACCATTCAATTTTCCGTTCCCTACTTTGCATTGCTATTGCATAACCCTTAAATTGAATGCACTATGTCTATCAAATCTTCTGAAATACATCCTTCCAAAAGTTATGAAATTGACCCTGATTGTGGTGGTTTGCCTATATGCCCCCCTCCTACTAAACAGCAGGTAATTGGTTCTGTCGTTGCAGCAGGAGCCGTTTTTGGAGCAACAGATATGTTGTTCTATTCTACAATAGGTAAGAGTTTCATGAACTCAGTAGCCAAAGAAATGCCTGACGCTGTATTTATGACCTTAGGATATGTTGTTGCCGCAGTTATGTTCTGCTTAATTTATGCCAAATATGCAAGAATATCAAAACGACCCTTTGATCCTGACAAGGAGTCAGAAAACAGTTATAGACTTAAGAAAGGGCTTCGGTATGGACTTGCTATTGGTGCTCTTGTTTTTATTCCATCAACCTTATTTAACTATGCGGTATTACAAGATCTGAATCTCTGGAATCAGTCCATGGATGTCATATTTCATTTATTACAATATACTGTTGTTGGAATCATGACCGCTTTTATTCAGAAAGCTAAAAAGTAAAATGGTTAAGGATATCTTCCCGAGGAAGTTCCATAACTTTAAATGATCGTCAGCAACTGATCTGATAGTTGTTCTAAAAGCTATTTTAGATATTGTTTATCAGGTTTTTATATCTATCTGTATCCCTTATTTTCTTAAGTAAGGGGTCAAAGTGAAGTTCCCATATTGTAAAGACCTTCCCATTGACCAGTGCCTCATTAATGAAGTTGAGAGATTGTTCTGGGTCCTGATATCCTGCAGTAATCCTGCTTTGGTGGTAAGCAACCATCCTTTTTAAATCTCGTGTTGATTCTTTCTCCAATAAGTCTAATTTCTTATTGACTTCTTCCGTTTTACCTTGCCTCGCTTCAATATGACCTTTAAATACCAGATACCGGTAATCATCCTTTAGAGCCTCCTGATCAAAATAGTTGTTTAGCATTTCTTCTGCACCATCGATAATTCCCAGGCCGATCAACAGTTCAACTTTATTGAAGGTATTCATAACTGTTCTATCAGATTCTATCATATTAAAGTATTTATCCATAAAGATCTCTGCTTTATCCATTTCATCAACAAGGATGTATTCCCTTGCAGACCAATAAATAAGGTAAGTATGATTCAGCTCTTTTAATTTAGACTCCTCCAATATTTCTTTCAAGCCTTCATTGTCCTTCATTCTTATGGTTGCTCGAATTCTAAGTAAAGCATTTGCAAAATCTTTTTCCTTAAGTTCTCTGTCGGTCGCATAATTCAGCATCTCTAGTGCTTCCTGATATTGACCCATTTCCATTTTTGCCATTGCAAGAAGCATGATCCTGTCCATGCAATATTTACAATTACTATAGTCCAATAAGTCATATGGAATTTCTTTTCCGAATCTTATGGCATCTTCAGGTTCATTTACATATTTTACTGCATATCCAATGGCAGCATAATTTAAAAATGCATTTTTAGGATCAGTATAATATTCGTTTAAATATCGTTCATATGCAGTCCTGTAATTAAATGATGACAATGCTTTTCTATAATACAGAAGGTTTAACTCTGCTTCTGTAAGTAGGTCTGATTTATTCTCTAATATCTCAATTATTGAATCTATTTTTTCAGGCTGTCGGTAGACATCATACACTTCCATTGCTAAAAAATCTGGTCGAAACTGGTTAGAGTCAATCTTTTTACATTCTGAAACTAATTCCAATACCTGAGCATAGTCTTTTTCAACCAATGAGATGGCTTTGTTATAGAGTTCATACCATCCTTGGTTGGGTAAATTATCAATAAAAATAGGATCGTCCTTTACTTCCCAAAAGTTTAAAATTTCAGCTGATATTTTAATAACCCCATCATCAATATTCTCTACTGACATTAAAATAGGGTCAGTAATTAAAAGGTCTTCATTGGTGGATGTCCTGAAGATTCTTGCTTGTATTCCAAGGCTATCATTTTCTTTAAAGAGATATCCTTCCAGAGCATATTTTGATCCTAATAATTTTTCCATCTTATTACTCGGGCCTATCTGAGATCTTATAACATTTAAGTATATAGAGTTGTGACATAATGTAGAATGGTTCTTAACCTTAATCTTATTATCAATTAAGCTCTTTGATAATATGGAGTGAATTCTACACCTTAAATTGTTATAAGTTGTATCACCCGTATTATTTTCGAAGTCAAATATTATTAAACCTTCTTCAGCTATTTCTTTTATAGTTGATTGAAAGTCCCATAAAGCAATGATGTCTTTTCCTTTATATTGATAAAATAATCCCAATAGAACTATAAATGCTAATAGGGTGAGGGCTCGTTGACTATTAGATGTTTTTTTTATGGATTGATTATGAGTTATTTTACCTTCAATCTTATCCTTAGAAGGGACTAAAAATTCCTGGCTGGAAAAAGCATATACTTCAATGGGCTCTTCAATATTCTTAAAGTGAAATTTACCCAATGAAGTAAACTCTAATTCCCCTATACTTTTCAATTGATTACGTACAGATTCAGAAACCAGTATGGTTCCGGGTTGCCCTATGGACTCTATGCGTGAAGCTATATTGACTGCATCACCATACACATTACCTTCTTTATACACCACATCTCCGGTGTGTATACCGATTCTGACAGGTACCAGGGTGCCTTTTCCAAGTGCGTTCTGTAACTGAATGGCACACTCTACTGCTTTTACTGAGCTTTCAAAGGTACACAATGCACCATCTCCGAAATATTGAACAAGCTGTCCAGAATTTAAAAGAATTGCTTTGTTAAGTTGTTCCTTAAAAATGTAAAGTTTTTCCAGGGCAAGATCTTCATTGTCAGCCATCATGGCTGTGTATCCTGCAATATCAGCAAAGAGGACAGCGGCTAGCTTATGTGGGGTTCTCATGATTCTAGTGCTTGCGCCTTAATAAGATAACGCGGCTGCGGTCAAAATCCTTCCAATAAATGAGTCGAGAACATTATTAATGATTAATTAGACGCCTTGAAAAGATTGACAGTATGCACAACCTTGATTATTGAATTGATGTATTTAAGTAAAAAAGGGATTAAGTTGATTATATCAATTATATAAAATGCTTCAACATAATCACTTCCTGCTTGGTAAGGAGGCGGTGCCATCCTCGGGGGAGGTCTTTCTTGGTAAGACCGGCATAGTAGGTCCTGTCCAGCTTTATGACCCTATAACCTAGGTGCTCGAATATGCGACGGACGATTCTGTTTTTGCCGATGTGAATTTCCAGGCCGACTTCAGCCTTTCCTTTTCCTTTGATATAGTCCGCTTCATCAACAATGGCCAGCCCGTCTTCCAATTGTAATCCTTTCTTTATTTGTTCCAGATGCTCCTCTGATACATCTTTATCAAGAACGACGTGGTAGTACTTCTTCACTTTATGGCTGGGGTGGGAAAGTTTTTTTGCAAGATCACCATCATTGGTAAGTAACAGGAGTCCTGTTGTAGCACGGTCAAGTCTACCTACGGGGTATATCCTTTCTTTTACTTTATTTCTGAGTATATCCATAACCGTTCTTCTACCTTTTTCATCTTTCAGGGTGGTTACGGTATTCTTGGGTTTGTTGAGGAGGATGTATACTTTTCTTTGTTCTGGTTTTAAGACTTTACCCTTGTAAGTGACGACATCTTCAGAGCTTACTTCAACAGCAGGATTTATTTCTACTTTACCGTTCACCTCAATCTCGCCTGCTTTCACCAGGTCGGCAGCTTTTCGTCTGCTACATACACCGGAATGTGCGATGAACTTATTAAGGCGCATCATCAGAATGGAATAGAAGTATCTACATCATCATCATTCATCTTGGATGCCCTTGTGATGACACCTGAGAATGGGTTGGGGTCAAAATCCGGAAGGTCATTAAAGCCTCCATCTTCAAGATTGGTAAACTTCACAAATTCTTTGATGAATCGTAAGTCTACTGTGCCGAGTGATCCATTTCTATGCTTGGAAATGATGATTTCTGTTTTATCCGGCGGCCCTTCAAATTCATCTTCATCCAGGCTATAATAATCCGGTCGATAGATGAAGGTAACAATATCTGCATCCTGCTCGATCGCACCTGATTCCCTAAGGTCAGAAAGCATCGGTCTTTTTTCACCACCTCTCGTTTCCACAGCTCTTGATAATTGAGATAATGCGAGTACAGGAACATTGAGCTCCTTAGCCAATGCCTTTAAAGCCCGGGAGATGGAACTGATCTCTTGTTCCCTATTGCCTCTACGCTCATTAGGTGCGGATGTCATCAACTGTAAGTAATCAATCACGATCATCTTGATGTCATGATTCTGCTTCAGTCGCCGACATTTTGCCCGGAGCTCAAATATGTTGATGGCCGGAGTGTCATCTATGTAAATTGGAAGAGAAGATAACTTATCAACTGCATTGTGAAGCCTGGTCCATTCTGCTTCTGACATCTGTCCATTTCTCAGCTTGGAGTTATCAATCTCTGATTCCATGGCGATCAACCTCTGTACAAGTTGTGTATTGGCCATCTCCAGTGAGAATATAGCCACCGGCTCGCCATGCTCCGATGCATTTTTAGCAAGAGAAAGCGTGAATGCCGTCTTACCCATACCGGGACGTGCAGCAATAATGACAAGGTCTGATGGTTGCCATCCCTGGGTCATTTTATCAAGGTCTGCAAAACCTGTAGTCACCCCGGTTAGCTCAGATCCATTCTGACTGATGGCTTCAATTTCTTTCTGGGCTTTTACTGCAAGAGCACTTAAGGATTCATATCCTGTATTTAAGTTCTTGTCCGTAATATCATATAAGTTCCTTTCCGCTTCATCCAATAATTCAAGTACATCCTTACTGTCTTCATAAGACTCTCTGATTACAGTTGTAGATACACGAATCAATTCTCGCTGAATGAATTTCTGAGCGATGATCCTTGCATGGTATTCAATATTGGCTGCTGAAGCAACTTTATTGGTCAGGTCCATGAGGTAATTGACTCCTCCCACTTCATCGAGTTTCCCTGATTTGTGAAGGGATTCATGCACCGTTAAGAGGTCTATAGGCTGAGACTTACTGAATAAGTGAAGCATTACATCATAGATCTCCTGATGAGCAGGAGTGTAAAAACTCTCTGGTCTCAATATTTCAATTACTGAGGGAAGAGCGTCTTTATCCAGCATGATCGCCCCTAATACTGCTTCTTCCAGCACAGTAGCTTGTGGCTGAACTCGTCCATATATCAATGAATTGAGATCGTCCTTTTCCTTAGATGTGGAAAAAGTATTGGACAAAGACCTTACTGTATTCTTTACGTCTGACATGTAACTACCTTGATCGCCTTATTTCTTTTATTGAGACAAATCTAAACTATTATTTATCCTCATCCGGATTACCTACTCAACGCACCTGGTGGAAAACCTGTTGAAAACACAACCTCACCTGTGGATAACTGATCTGTCGGGTTTATTTCCATATTAAGACATGTTATCTAAATGGAATCGACACATTAACAAATGTAAACATGTATTAATTCCTTAATATAAGGCTGCTTAATCAAAAAGTCAATGTGTAAGCACCACAAAACATGACAAAAAAGACTTATTTGTAAAAATAAAATATGTTATGATCTAAATTAAAAAAGGAGATCTTCACTCAGACCTCCTTTGTTTATATTTTTTCAAATATTTATTTTTTTAATGTGTCCTCTTAAGAGTTCTTGCCTACACTATTAAACTTGTTAATGATTTTTTCAATCATTTTCTTTTGTTTTTCAATTTCTACCTGCTTATCATTCTGCTCATTGAGGTTCTTTTCAATATCTTCTTCTGCTTTTCTGATCTTCTCCTGTGCTTTGAGGATTTCTTTGTGATAATCCTCGTTTTTATCTGTAAGCTTTTTGAGCTCTTTATTCAATTTTTCAAGTGCCTTCTCTTGCTCTTCCAGTTCTCGCTTAATAACATCTTTTTTAACGATGTAGTAAAATTCTTCCAAGTATTGAAAAAATCCATCGACTTGATTTGCATGATCCTCTTCATTCATAAACACACCTCCACCGAGATCAACCCATACATAAAGAGTCGTTAAGTCTCTGCCCTCTTCAAGCTGAGAATAGACTGTCAATTCAGCTGAGCCATTGACTATTGGAATCCTGGCTTCCTCAGTGTAGTATTCTTTCTTTTTCTTTTTTACTTTCTTGCTGTATTCTTTTAGGTAATCCTTCCAGAGTTTTTCAACATTTTTCCTTTCAGCATCTTCCAGGTCAATATAATACCCTGGATGAGCTCCCATACTCATGCTTCTATTATGAGGTTGAATATCTTGAGCCTCTGTGTTAAAACCAATGAATGCAAGCGATAGCATCAGTATTAGTTTGATTTTCATGTCTTTTCGTTTTTTAGTTCTACTTTGCAGTTTTATCACTAAACCTTATGGATTTTCATTTGATTTAATGTTTAATAACTATACTTTTTAGACGAATTATTCCATTGTTCGTCACTACTATAGTAAATGACAATATTGGTAGAGATAATTCAGTGATTAGCATAATTTTAAGGAAAATCGCTAAGAATTAATAATAAATTAAGTGATGTGGGGCAATAACGGATACTAATACTTAGGCACATTTGGCGTAAGCTATAATATAAAACCAACACAAGCAATTAATAAATGGATAACATTTTAAGTCTACGTGATGTGGTGAAGAACTACCACAATCACACTGCCGTGGACCAGGTGAGCTTCGATGTACCTAAAGGGACGATCTTCGGATTATTGGGTCCTAATGGTGCTGGCAAGACTTCTCTCATCAGGATTATAACAACCATTACCGGAGCTGATGCCGGCGAGGTATTTCTGGATGGTGAAAAGCTTAATCTGGACCACCCCAATGATATCGGCTATATGCCGGAGGAACGCGGTCTCTATAAAAAAATGAAGGTTGGAGAACAGTTACTTTACCTCGCTCAGCTTAAGGGTCTTTCAATGGATCATGCTAAACAGAACATCCATCGATGGATGGAAAAATTTGGAATTCTTGATTGGTGGGACAAGAAGGTAGAAGAGCTCTCAAAAGGAATGCAACAGAAAATACAATTCATTGCCACCGTCATGCATGAACCCAAGCTGCTGATTCTTGACGAGCCTTTCTCTGGTCTGGACCCCGTCAACACCAATCTGATCAAGGATGAAATCCGGCAACTCAATGAGCAAGGAACAAGCATCATATTTTCTACTCATAGGATGGAGCAGGTGGAAGAGATATGCAATGATATCGTTCTCATCGATCAGGGGAAGAAGGTCCTGCAAGGCAAGGTTTCCCGGATTAAAGAACAATTTAAGGAGAATAAATATCGCGTCGGTTTCAAGGGAGAGCTGCCCTCAGATATCTCTAGAGAAACATTTGACGTCGTATCTGATACTGAAGACAACCTGATCATTAGGGTAAAAGAAGGGCACAGGGGCAATGAATTCCTGGGCACCCTCATCAACCGGGGTGTTGAAATACAGCATTATGAAGAAATCTTGCCTTCCCTCAACGAAATATTTATCAAACAAGTAGAAAGGAAAAACCCATGAATAAAATATGGATCATATTAAAGCGTGAATATTTAACCCGGGTTAAAAAGAAGACTTTTATTCTGGTTACACTGTTAACTCCTCTCGGTATAGGTCTTATCGGATTTGTGTCCGGATACTTTGCCTCACAGGCCGGAAAAGCAGATAAAAATATTGTTGTAAGTGATGCTTCGGGCATCCTTAATGAAAATTCCCTGAAATCGACCTACATGACTTTTTCTTTTTCAGAGGAACCAATCGACAGTTTAAAAAACAATTATATCGCCAATGGATACGACATGGTCCTCCATATGGATTCTGCACCTTCCCTTGAAGACAAAAAAGTAGAACTCAAGTATTATTCAAAGGACAAAATGAGTCTGCCTACCCTGGAATCACTCGAGAGAAGAATATCCTCAGCTATCCGTTCTTACAAAATAGAGCGAAGTGAAATTGATCAGGCCAAGCTGGAACAACTTGAAACTTCTGTTGACCTCGAGAACGGTCTCGTTCAGATGGATTCCGAAGGTGGAACTGGAAATAAAGGAAGCACTGCCAGTAAATTCCAGACTATAATATCTACAGTTTTATCATACATCATGGGCTTCTTGATGTACATGGTCATCTTTGTTTTTGGTGGAATGGTCATGAGGAGCGTTATGGAAGAAAAGATAAACCGCATCGTGGAAGTCATCATCTCTTCAGTAAAGCCATTCCAGTTGATGCTGGGAAAAATCCTGGGGGTAGGTCTTGTAGGATTGACACAGGTAACGATCTGGATTATACTGATTCCTATAATTATGATGGTGATCGGCATGGTCATGGGTGGAGGTGCATCAACTATGGATAGTCCGGAAATGGCCCAGGCACAAGAAGTAATGCAACAAATGGAACAAGATGGCACATTCAATATTAATGTGTTCATTGATGAATTTATGTCATTGAACTGGTGGTTGATATTGCCTTCATTTATCATCTTTTTCTTCGGAGGATACCTGATCTATTCATCTTTCTTTGCTGCGATAGGGTCTACAATCAGCGATGACCTGGGAGAGGCACAACAGTTTATGCTGCCGATCATTATCCCTGTAATCATAGCATTCGTGATGATCCCTGCAGTATTCAATGATCCGGATGGTCCTGTGGCAATTTTTGGATCTATGTTTCCATTGTTCAGTCCCATTCTGATGCCTGCAAGATTGCCTTTTGATCCACCTGTATGGCAGGTCATATTGTCTATTGTTATACTTATCGCATCTGTGATCTTTTTTATATGGCTGGCTGCAAGGATCTACCGCGTGGGAATATTTATGTACGGCAAGAAGATCACTTTCAAGGAACTCGGAAAGTGGTTGTTTTATAAAGGATGATGTCACAATGAGTTCAATTTTCACGCACGTGGCGTGAAAGTCAATCAGTTCAATTGATTTGCTGACGCAAATCAGCAATAACCTAATACTCTATTGCTTGGACGAAGTTCATATTGGGATAATTGCTCAAGCCTAAGCTTGAATTGAACTCATTGCTCGGACGAAGTTCCTATTGATCTATTAATTTAATCGTTGTGAAAAAATCGAATTCTTATTCTTTCAGACAAACAACCCTCAATAAAAAGGCATTCCAACAAGCTTTAGAAATCTTTGAACTTACTAAAGGATTTCCTAAAGAAGAAACTTATAGCCTCACAGACCAGATCCGAAGAAGCTCCAGAAGTGTTTGTTCCAATTATGCTGAAGCACACAGAAAAAGAAGGTTTAGAAAATATTTCATTTCAAAACTATCAGATTGCGATATGGAAAATACAGAGACCTTGGTCTGGTTGGATTTTTCTTATGCATTTAAATATATAACGCTTGAGCAATTTGAGTATCATCAAAATCTAAATGAAGAAGTGGGTAGACTTATAGGACACGCGATTTCTAATCCGGATAAGTATTAAACAATGAGTTCAAATTTCACGCTTTTCGCGTGAAAGTCAATCAGTTCAATTGGTTTGCTACAGCAAATCAGCAAAACCTTTAAGGTGGGTAAAACCTACTTTACATAATGCTAAAGAAGTGATAATTGACTTATTGCATGGACGAAGTCCATATTGAACCCATTGCTCAAGCGTAAGCTTGAATTGAACTCATTGCAAGGACGAAGTCCATATTGAACTCATTGCTCAAGCGTAAGCTTGAATTGAACTCATTGCATGGACGAAGTCCACATTGAACCCATTGCTCAAGCGCGAGCTTGAATTGAACTCATTGATTGGACGAAGTCCATATTGAACCCATTGCTCAAGCGTAAGCTTGAATTGAACTCATTGCAAGGACGAAGTCCACATTGAAC
>JABDLO010000152.1 GCA_013002995.1 Saprospiraceae bacterium
ACTTTTTAAGATTACCCCGTTTTTCAGCTTCCAACAGAAAAAACGGGGTTTTCTTTTGCATTAAGATAATACTTAATGTGTTGATTTCAAAGCACTTAAATAGCTATTTCATACTCCTGAATATCCCGAAAAAAGGGAAGCAATTTGCACTGCTTCCCTTTTCATATTATTGTGAATTTCTCTTATACTAAAAATGGCGCGATGACCAGTGCAACTACTGACATCAACTTCAATAAAATATTTAATGAAGGTCCGGAAGTATCCTTAAATGGATCTCCAACAGTATCTCCTACAACTGTAGCTTTGTGAGGCTCAGATCCTTTGTAATACATTTTACCATCAATCTCTACTCCTTCCTCAAACATCTTCTTGGCATTGTCCCATGCCCCACCGGCATTAGACTGGAAGATGGCCATCAACACACCACATACGGTAACTCCGGCAAGCAAACCTCCAAGCATCTCAGCTCCACCGCCGAACCCGATTACAACGGGTGATAATACTGCAATCATACCTGGTAATACCATTTCACGGATTGAAGCCTTAGTAGAAATATCTACGCACTTACTGTATTCAGCTTTTCCATCTGCTGCTGCGAATGTATCCTGATCCTCCTTAGACCAATCTTTCATTTCTTTTCCATCATTTTTTCTCATCACCGCAAGGGCATTGGTCAATTCAGGAATGGTCTTGAATTGTCTTCTTACTTCCTGGATCATGTCCATTGCTGCTCTACCCACAGCGTTCATTGAAAGAGCTGAGAATAAGAATGGAAGCATACCTCCTAGTAATAGTCCTGCCATTACTTTAGGTTGTGCAATGTCAATTGAATTGATCTTAGCTGTTGTCATAAAGGCAGCAAATAGTGCTAATGCAGTCAATGCGGCAGATCCAATAGCAAATCCTTTTCCGATGGCAGCTGTAGTATTACCTACGGCATCCAGCTTATCAGTCTTTTGTCTTACTTCTTTTGGTAATTCTGCCATTTCAGCAATTCCACCGGCATTATCAGATATCGGACCATATGCATCTACAGCAAGCTGAATTCCAGTATTGGAAAGCATTCCGACAGCAGCAATGGCAATACCATATAAACCTGCAAAGTGATGAGCACCTATGATGGCTGTAGCTAGAATCAAAATAGGAATAGCAGTTGATTGCATTCCTACACCCAGTCCTGCAATAATATTGGTTGCACTTCCGGTTAATGATTGCTTCACGATAGATTTTACCGGTCTTGTTCCTGTTCCTGTATAGAACTCTGTAATAATTCCAATCAATAATCCAGCAGCTAATCCTATGATTACTGACCAGAAAACACCCATTGAATTATATTGAGTATCATTAAATGTCCATGTTTCAGGCATCATGAAATCTACAATAAGGTATGTAGCCACGAGCATAATGAAAGCAGAAACAAATTCTCCTCTATTCAATGCTTTCTGTGGGTCACCCCCTTCCTTTACTCTTACGAAGAAAGTACCGATAATCGATGTGACAATTCCTACACCTGCAAGTGCAAGAGGAAGAAGTACGGCATTTAAACCATCAAAATCATTGGTAGTTTCATAACCAGTGATACCGATAAATGCTGCACCTAGTACCATAGTACCTATGATGGATCCTACATAGGATTCAAATAAATCAGCTCCCATACCGGCAACATCTCCTACATTATCTCCTACATTATCAGCAATGGTTGCAGGATTCAATGGGTGGTCTTCAGGAATTCCTGCTTCTACTTTCCCTACCAGGTCAGCTCCAACATCTGCAGCTTTGGTATAAATTCCTCCTCCTACTCTCGCAAATAATGCAATAGAAGAAGCACCAAATGAGAATCCGGTAATTACAGTAATTACTTTGTTAATGTCCCATCCCATATTACTATATACAAGGAATAAGGTACCAAGTCCGAGCACTCCAAGTCCTACAACACCAAGTCCCATTACAGATCCTCCTGCAAATGCAACTTCTAATGCTTTGCCAAGTCCTGTTCTGGCAGCATTGGTGGTTCTAACATTGGCCTTTGTTGCGACCTTCATTCCGATAAATCCTGCTAGAGCTGAACAAATTGCCCCTAAAATAAATGATATGGCTACCATCCATGAGGAATCTTCAGTATTGCTGCTTATTGCAAGAATAATAGCAACTGCTACTACAAAAATGGATAATACCTTGTATTCTGCTTTCAGGAAAGCCATTGCCCCCTCAGAGATATTCAGAGCAATTCTTGCCATTTTATCAGTACCAACTTCTTGTCCCGATACCCAGGATGATTTCCAAAATGTGTAAAGCAATGCCAGCACTCCAAAAGCTGGAATCGCATAAACTAAGTTCTGTCCCATAGTACTTTAATTTTTTCTTTTTATGATTAAAAGGAACTTCAGATGAATCGAGATCATCGATTTTTCGCTTTGTCCAAAGTTCTGATGATTTCTCTCAAAATCGCGGCAAAAGTAAGCTTAATATAGTTAAATACAAAGCTTTATGAGCATCAAGAAATAATCCATTCTATCCTTGATTCCATCTCGTCTCTTGGAGGCATCGGAGGGTGGAGAGAAGGACGGCCTATATAAAGCATTCCAAGGCACCTTTCATGAGGCTTGAGGGACAAAAATTTTCCTGCATTGATCATCGATTTTGGAGAACTCCAATAACATCCAATCCATTTTTCAGTGAAGCCCAGCCATATATTCTGGACAGCCATGGCTACAGAAGCAATCTCCTCCCATTCAGGGACACGTTGTTCTTCATCTCGTTTCATGATGATGGCAATCACATGTGTGGATTTCAGTGGTTTATTGATGGTCTTCTGATACTTTTTCTCTGAATACTTGTCTTCAGGAGTGTGTGTTTTGTAATACTCACCCAGATAATTGCTTAGTTTCTTAAGAGACCCGCCTGTAAAAACTTTAAACTTCCAGGGTTGAGTCAGTCTATGAGTAGGTGCATATGCTGCAAGTTCCAATACCTCATTAATAACATCATCAGATATTTCTTCGCCAGTATACATGGCTGGAAAAATGGACCTTCTCCTTTTTATAATGTCAGTTGCTGTCATAGTCATTAATCATGTTGAAGATAATACAATGATGCAGGGAAATTTGTTGCAATTTTATTAGATATAAAAATATTTTTAGACTCATCTAAAAATAATATCTTTGGACCATGATCACACATACAGAGGAAAATTACCTCAAAGCGATATTCAAGATTGCTGAACGCGAAAAAAATGCAGCAAGTACCAACTCCATCGCAGCCGTACTGAATACCAGTGCAGCATCAGTTTCAGATATGTTGAAGCGGTTGAGTGAAAAGGAATTAATCAATTACAAAAAGTATAAGGGAGTAACACTCACCTCTCAGGGGAGCAAGATTGCTACCAATCTGATCAGAAAGCACAGATTATGGGAGGTCTTCCTGGTAAAGAAACTAAAATTCAGTTGGGATCAGGTGCATGATATTGCTGAACAACTGGAACATATTCAATCTCCTGAACTGGTAAATAGACTGGATAACTACCTTGACAAACCAAAATTTGACCCTCATGGAGATCCCATTCCCAATTCTGAAGGAAAATTTACCATCAGAAATCAAAACCCATTAAGTGATTTAACCATTGGTGAACGAGCTGTTGTGATTGGAGTAAAAGAACACGATACAGAATTCCTTCAATATCTGAACAGCATCGGAGTGAAGTTAGGTACAGAGATCGAAATTCAAAACATAGTTAAGTATGATCGTTCAATGAAGGTGAAACTCGACGGCGGCAATCAGACTGTTCTCACCGATCAGGTGAGCAGTAATTTATTAGTAAAACGAGCACTATGAAAAGAGTGATATTAATTGTGGTGTGTGGCTTGATGGTTATTTCAACAGGGCTTTGTGGTCAACTGCCTAAGGTTGTTGCATCAGCATCCATATTTGAGGATATGGCTGCACACCTTGGTAAGGAATTGATAGAAACAGCATCAGTAGTTCCTATCGGGGGTGATCCTCATGTATATGAGCCTACACCTTCAGATGCAGTACTGGTTGCCAATGCTGACCTGATCCTGGTCAATGGGTTGACATTTGAAGGTTGGATCAATGAATTGGCTGAAAATAGTGGAACCAACGGCAGGCTGGTAGTCATTACAGAAGGGATTAAACCGATTGCCAGTGAACAGTATAAAGGAGCAACAGATCCTCATGCCTGGATGGATGCTCAGAATGGGATCATATACGCTCAAAACATATCCAGAGCATTACAAGAAACCGACCCTGACAACAAAGAGAAGTATAAACAATATTTAAGCGATTATATTGATCAGCTAAAAGAATTAGACAGATATATCCAACAAGAAATATCCTCTATTCCTGAACAACAACGTGTACTCATAACAAGTCATGATGCATTTGCCTATTATGGTCAGCGTTACGGAATAAAGTTAAGTGCCATCATGGGTATTAGCACGGATGCAGAAGCTCAGACATCAGACATCATCAGGGTCACTGAAACCATTAAGAAAACAGGAGTGCCGTCAATATTTATAGAAAGTACGATCAATCCTAAACTCGTTCAACAGATCGCTAAGGACAATAATGTAAAAATCGGCGGAGAGTTATTTGCTGACTCCATAGGAGATGAAGAATCTGAGGGACATGGATATATAGAAATGTTAAGGCATAACACGGATGTTATAGTTGGCGCTCTGGCGAGAAATGAATTGAGTAGTACTAAGCTAGATCAGGATGACGGCTCATCTAATTTGTTGTTGTACTCCATCCTGGGACTATGCATGATCGGATCACTGGTTTATCTTGTTTTTAAATTTCGGTAGATATGAAAAACTCCAGTAATAATCACTCCATATCCATCAAAGGCCTATCTGTATCCTACGGCAGAAAGCGGGTTCTGACTAATATTCATTTGGAAATTGAATCGGGTAATATTTATGGAGTTATTGGCCCCAATGGAGCAGGAAAATCTACACTTTTTAAGTCTATACTTGGATTGATTGAAGTTAATGCCGGAGAGATTAAGGTTTTTAATCAATCCATTGAAGATTCTAAATTGAGAGTCGCTTATGTCCCTCAGAAAGATGATGTCGATTGGACTTTTCCCGCAACGGTTATGGATATTGTATTGATGGGGAGGTATCCACATAAGAAGCTGTTTCAACGCATCAATAACCAGGACAAAGCCATAGCTGTAAAAGCACTTCAGGATCTGGGTATTGAAGACTTAAAAGACAGACAGATCGGTCAGTTATCAGGAGGGCAGCAACAACGGGTTTTTATTGCCCGGGCATTGTGCCAGGAAGCTGATATCTTTTTAATGGATGAGCCATTCGTTGGGGTTGATATGACTACTGAAGAGAAGATTATAGAAATGATGAGGAAGAAAGCCAAAGAAGGAAAGACCTTATTGGTAGTACATCACGATCTTGCTTCTGCTGATGAATACTTCGATAAAGTTATTCTGCTCAATCAACGATTGATTGCATATGGAGATATAGAGACCACTTTTACCAGGGAATTGATTTCCGTAACTTATGGTCCGCAGCTGACCATCCTTCATAAATCGGGCCTGATAGATGGATAGAATGAGACTGTTTTTAGTAATGCGAAAATGAATGAGGGTGAGAATTTATAGAGCATAACGAAAGAAAATCTATAATGAAAGGCATTGAAAATTCACTATCCAGTTACCTCAATCAATATAGGGATACACCACCAATCCATTCTTAATCCGAGGCTCGAACCAAGTGCTTTTAGGCGGTAAGGGATGACCACTCCTTGCCCTCATTTTCAATTGCTCCTTGCTGATGGGAGGAAACATAAATCCAAGACTGTAATTACTGGCTGCCATGGCCCGCATCAATCCTTCCCGACCATGGATTCCCGGAATATATGTGATGCGATGTTTCCTTTCTGTATCTCCAATATCCAGTGCTTCCATGACTATAAACTGATTGAATAAGTCAACATCTAACTCCCTGATATCATCATCTATGGACGTCTTATGCCATATAAGTTCATACCAAGTCACCCCGATGCACACCTGGATTGTTCCAGGCGTTGGTGGATAAAGGTCATCCGTCATTTTATGTAAGTCTCCTGCTTCATTGAGCCTTTTAATAACCCATTCTCTTTCATAGTGTTCCTCTCTTGTAAGAATGCGGTTATAATCAAAGATTTTTAATTCTCTGAAAGGAATATAGACGGTTAATAAACCATCAGGAGAAGGGAGCTGTGATTGGCGGTTTTCTTCATTTAGTTGAAGAATAGATGTCACCCGATGATGTCCATCAGCAATAAATACCTCAGGGACATCTTGTGAAAAAGAACTGACCAGTAAGTTAATGTCTTCTCTTCGATTGATCTGCCATAATTGGTGAACTTCATTGGTCCATTCAAGATTGATGGTCAGAAAAGCATCCTGAGAAGTGGTGATTTGGTTCATGAAATCCATAATGGACTGAGGACATTCAAAGGCACAAAGAATGGGTTTTATCTGGGCTTGCCTTCTATTGAGCAGCTCCTTGAGTCGATTTTCCTTAAATGAAAGGGTTGTTTCATGAGGGACTATATTGCCTTCTTTTATATCTTCCACATCATTGGTAGCTATCAAGCCGTGGTAGGTCCCTGTAGGTGAAGATATCTTGTATACAAAGATTGATTCTTCATCTTGAGGAATAAACTTTTTGGAAGCATATTTATCCAGATAGTTTTCACTTACAGAGGAGAAAAATGAGTCCAAAGATTCAATTTTCTTAAGGTTGGGGATATGAGCCTTGAAGGGCTTTAATTTCATAGGTTAGATGAATCGAGTTCAGAATTACAAGATAAGCTTTATCTCATAAATCTCAACATAGAATTCATCAACCAATTCATTTCACTTTGAGTAATATTGTCAAGGACTTTATCTGCCTTATCAGAGAATACTTTGATTTCCTTTACTGTACTGCAAAACTCTTCAGACAGACTACATAATGGCTGAACTTCTGAGAGTTCATCGATGACTTTAATCATGGGGTCCAGTTCTTTTTTCTTACGGACTTGAATGATGCTTTTCATCACTTTCCACATGTCTTTTTCGGCAGTAAAGAACTCTTTACGTTCACCGGGTTTAAAGTGTTTATATACTATGCCCCAATCGATGAGCCTTCGTAATGTCGTATTGGCGTTACCTCTTGATATCTGAAGGTGTTCCATTACCTCATCAGCACATATGGGCTCAGGGGAAATCAACAATAGGGCATGCACCTGACCCATAGTCCTATTGGCACCCCAGTCTATGGCGAGTTTTCCCCACGACTCAATAAATCTTGCTCTTCCTTGTGTATAATTCATCATCAATAGAAGTATGTCCTCTTTAATCTATAAATGGTTTTCCTTCTTCTTTGTTTAATGCTTACAAGTAATTAATACATAATTCAGACAGAAAAAGGAATGCACACCTTATATTCTTCTACTTCTTGATTTCAACAAATGGAGGTCGTTTCACCTCAGCATCGATTAGTTTTTTCCTTAATTTGATTTTAATTGGAGTACCTGATTTTGAATATTGAGCATCGACGTATCCCATTCCTACAGGAACATCCAGCATTGGTGATTGAGTGCCAGAAGTTACTTCTCCTATGACCTCTTCAGATTCATTGACCAGTTCATATCCCTTTCTTGGAACCCTTCGATCATGTACAACCAGGCCTACCAGTTTTCTCTTTATTCCATCTTCTTTTTGTTGTATGAAAAGTGATTTGGAGTTAAAATCAGCTTCTTTCTTCAGTTTGGTAATCCATCCAAGACCTGCCTCTAATGGTGAAGTGTTATCATCAATATCATTTCCGTAAAGACAGTAACCCATTTCAAGTCTGAGTGTATCTCTTGCTCCAAGTCCACAGGGTGTAATTCCGTGTTGTTTTCCAGCTTCCATCACTTTGTGCCACAGGTCCACTGCATCTTTATTATCTACATATAACTCAAATCCGCCGCTACCTGTATAACCAGTTGCAGATATTAAGACGTTATCGATACCTGCTATGGCACCTTTGACGAAAGTATAAAATCCGATCTCACTGAGATTGATATCGGTCAATTGCTGGAGCGTCTCAGTAGCCTTAGGGCCTTGAATGGCAAGAAGGGCAGAATGATCTGAAATATTGATCATTTTAGTGTCATAGGTATTATGAGATTCGATCCATGACCAATCTTTTTCAATATTAGAAGCATTTACAACCAGCATGAAAGCTTGTTCTCCTTCAGAGCATCGATCTTCCGGAAGCCGATATACTATAAGATCATCTACAATACCCCCCTGATCATTGGGCATACAACTATATTGAGCATCGCCAATTTTGAGCTTGGATGCATCATTGCTGCTTATCTTTTGAACCAGGTCAAGCGCTTCGCGGCCGCGGATGATAAATTCTCCCATATGTGACACATCGAAAATCCCGACAGAATTTCTTACTGCCATATGTTCTTCCTTAATTCCAGAATAAACAACAGGCATTTCAAATCCCGCAAAAGGAGTCATCTTAGCTCCTAATTCAACATGTACAGAATGAAGAGGAGTACGTTTCATAGATTTCATTTTTTAAGGTCTTCGTTGTTATTTTATTTCTATGCAATTTATAGCATGGGAACAAGAGAAAAAAGTTAATGTTCCGGTGCTAATCATGTTTCATTTATAATCTACATTGATGTTGTCATCATCCTGATATAATAATATCCTGAATTTTATCTCCAACAGTAATTTGATGAACGACATCCATTCCTTCAATTACTTTCCCAAATATGGTATAGTTTCCATCAAGATGAGGTGTAGGAGAATGTGTAATAAACCATTGTGTCGATTCAGTATCAGGCCCTGCAGAAGCCATACCTATATATCCCTGATCATCATAATATAATTGGGGCAACTCACTTCTTATGCTGTAATTCTGACTACCATATCCATCTCCTCTGGGACATCCGGTCTGTATGACAAAGTTAGGAACAACCCGATGAAAAGTTTTTTGATTATAAAAGCCTTGATTAATGAGTTCTACAAAGTTACTGACAGTTCCTGGAGTTAACTTCTTATACAATTGAACCTTAATTATTCCACGTGTAGTACGGATATTAACGATACTGGAATCAGATATTGAATTAAGCACTGACCATTGAATCGGATGATTGTATTCAGGAGGGCTCTGTTCATATGTTTCTCCTTTAATGTGTGCAATCGCTGCCTGAAGTGCATTGTAGGACTCAACCTCCCGTGGTAATTCAAGCTTGGAGGCTGCTTCTTCAAGAAAAGAAATGTCTTCCAGTAGGGTCATAAGATTCTGATCAGCATTCTGAATAATATCTCCAGCTACTGCAATCATACCGGCATCCCCTGTTGAAATACCAGTCTTTATAAGATCAAGAATTTCATTTCGGACTCGTCTCGCTCCTCCTCTGAAGATTCTATTATAGTCTTCTGATGCAAGGATTCTTCCCAGTCCACCCATTGCTGCGGTTTTTTCTACGGCCTCTCCCTCGAATCCTAGCTCAGTGATCAATTTATAATTCAATGGGTCGTAAGATAATGCATCGATTATTGCGGCTTTCTCGTATGGATTTTCTGACTGTTCATGAAGTGATACGAGGTCATTCCTGTAAATAGATTTGGTTCTAGTATAGTATGCGGGTATGTTGTTGAGTATTCCGGAATAAATTTTAATCTTAACCTGCCAGTTCATGGTATCCTGGATAAACCCCCTATATAATGTTGCATCTGCACTATTTCCATTGTTGATAAGAAAATTAGCTGCTGTACTTGCGACATGGATGTTTGGATCATTCAAAGCACTGAGGATAACATCAATAACACGGATATAAGGATATGGTCTCAGTGCTTTTAAGATATTAACTATAACCCTGTAATCCGTTTCTTCTTTTAACTCATCAATAAGGATATCCATGATCCCTCTATCTGTTGTCTTAGAAAGTGCGGTGGCAAGAGCCATCTTAATGAAAGAGTCATTTTCTTTGGTAAATGTTTCTGCCAGTCTGAATTTGTAATCCTCAATAGAAATTCCACGGGTGCGTTGAAGGTAATGAGCTGCCATCAGACGGACATCTCTCGGATATTTAATGTCAGTAACATATTCCACCATGAGGTCTGTAGCCTCTGGGGTGGTAATTCCCCGCAACCCATAACGATAGATGGCCCTGGCCTGTCCGAGTAATAATAATGTATCCGATTCCCGATAAGTGGAAACTGTTGCTAAAGACCTGAGCAAGGTGACATCGCCTGTTTTTCCAACAGCCTCCAGGATGGTAGCATTGACAGAAGAATTTACCTCGATGGTATCTTTTGCTTTGAAAGCCTCAAGGAGTGATGATACAGCATCTGAGCTACCGGTCTGACCGAGCGCATATGCAGCTGCACTTCTGACTCTGGTTACGTGATCATTTAAAAGTATATTTAATGAATCAATACTGCTTTCATCTCTTATAGCTGAGAATCCATTGGCAACTAAAACCCTAAAGGAAGGATCAGGATGATTGGTGTAGGCCAGTAGACTATCCACTTCATGACGATCCAGATAATTATATGCCTGTTGTAATTCAGAGCTGTTATAATTCAGATTGACCTCTGTTATTACTTCCTCTGTAGGAGGCACACAACCGGCAATGATCACAACAATTACAATCCAGATTTTATTTATGTATTTCAAAGCAATACGTTTTAAGGAATCACAAAAATAGTTAATGTTTCTAACGTCCGACTATATGATGTCATTACTTTAAGTACATTTACTTGCGTATTTCTTTTTATTTCAAACCCAATATCAAAAATCTATGCGATTAATGAAGGCACTTGTTATTGTTGTTTCCCTTATTATAACTGGTTCATTTCAAGCTTCTTCACAAGAGTTTGTAAGTATGGAATACCTGACCAGTTATGAACGGGAATATATCATAACTAATTTTGGAGCACCGGCTGCTTATGATACTGACCTTTATAAGGTAAGATATACGTCAGTAGATCTAGAAGGAAATCCTGATACGCTTTCAGGTTTACTGGCACTGCCCGATACTGAAGATCTTGCACATCCTTTGATGGTATATGCCCATGGTACTGTAGCTTCCAGGGAATCTGTACCCAGCAGGCTGAGCAGTGAACATTTCCTAGTGGCCATCTTTGGATCATTAGGATATGTTTCACTAGGTCCTGATTATCTGGGACTTGGCGATTCAGAAGGCCTTCATCCTTATGTTCACGCTGATAGTGAGGCCTGGGCATGTTATGATATGATAAAAGCAATCCGGACCTCATCGGACGAAAATGGATTTGATATAAATGATCAGAATTTCATCTTTGGATATTCACAAGGAGGACACTCAGCAATGGCGCTGCAGAGATTTATGGAATTGGAAAACCCTGATGGTTATAAAGTTACAGCAAGTGCACCGAGTTCGGGTCCTTACAGTATATCAGAGGAAATGGTTGACTTTACCCTTGGAGAGTCGCAGTATTTTACTCCTGCTTTTTTACCATATACTGCTTTATCTTACCATGAAGTATATGGAAATATTTTAGAAAACGGGGATCTCAGATCTTTTTTCAAAGAAGAATATGTACCTGATATGGAATTATTCAGAGATGAAGTAATTGATCTATTTGATTTAAATGATCGATTGATCAATCGCTTGATCGCCAATCATGGCATGTCTTTGCCACGGTTGATGATACAAGAAAATATTCTCAATGACATTCTTAATAATCCGGACAGTCCTGTATCAATGGCGTTAGCTGATAATGATGTGTACGACTGGGCCCCACAGGCACCTACCAGGCTTTATTATTGTAGTGGTGATGATGTTGTAGGTCCCGGTAATTCAGTACTGGCTGATGCTACGATGAATGCCAACGGTGGAGCAGATATTGCCTCTCTTGATTTAGGTGAAACATCTAATCATGGTCAGTGCGTACCGAGTGCACTTACACTCACCATCTTTTTCTTTGATTCGTATAAAAACATTACTAGTAATACATATGCTCCCCCTCAAGATAATGAATTGAATGTCTTTCCTAATCCGGCAAATGGTATTGTCTACATTAAGTCAAAAAACACAAATAAAACTTTTGGAACGGTTGAGGTGCTTGATATTGCAGGAAGAAGACTTATGAAGGCACCCTGGACTGAAAATGATCCGATCGATGTATCTTCATTGGATGGTGGACATTACATACTATTGCTTAATACGGACCAGCAGGTTGAAGTACATAGGCTAGTGATTACTGATTAAGACCACCGCCTATATCATCCCCAAATTCATCATCAAATTCGTCTTTTTTCTTTTTCTTCTCACGATTCTGTTGTTGTTCTTCTTCTGGTTCTAGCTGTTTGAATTTTTCACAGTCGACCAGATCATAGAATTCATAAGGTGGGCTTCTGAACTCCCTGGTATAGTCATATCCTGAGGTAGAATCCTGTTCTATACCTTTTATAAATTTTTGGAAAATGGGACGAGCCATTACATATCCTTGTCCATTGGCAAGAGTCAGGAATCGGATCCATTTATCATCACCTCCTACCCATGTGCCTACTACAAGTCCAGGAGTAATTCCCATGAACCAACCATCTGCATAGTCATTGGTAGTTCCTGTCTTTCCTCCTGCAGGACTCTCTATTCCTAAGCCGTATCTTCCTGAAACATTATTTTGTAACATATCCACCATTACAGAGTTGTAAACCGGATTAATTGCAAGGTTACGTTGTGGTATACCAGTATAAATCACTTTTCCATTCTTATCAGTGATGTTCTTTACAAAAATTGGTTCTGTGTACATTCCATTATTAGCAAATGTAGTATAAGCACCAGTCATCTCGAGTAAGGAAAGATCTACAGCTCCCAGGCAGATAGACGGAACGTTGGGAACAACCACGTGTTCTCCCGGCAATTCATAGTCAACATCTATGCCCACATTACGCAACATATCTCTTATGACCTCAACATTACCCATCTCCTTAACCAGACGTACAGTGATCGAATTCTTGGAATACAACA
Source organism: Saprospiraceae bacterium (assembly GCA_013002995.1). Taxonomy (GTDB): domain Bacteria; phylum Bacteroidota; class Bacteroidia; order Chitinophagales; family Saprospiraceae; genus JABDLO01. The sequence goes on from JABDLO010000152.1 coordinate 13,036, forward strand.
AGCCATGAAATAGATTATACTTGTTTCCGGTAAATTCTCCATTTGCATTGGCAGGGGACCATTCTTTATCAACGTCAAAGTTGGCATCCCCGGGTACAATCGTATACTGGATATCATCAAATTCCTGACATGGATTTATACCCTGTACAGCAATTGCCGTAGCATATACAAAAGGCTTGATGGTGGAACCCACTTGCCTTCTGGAATTTACATGATCATACTTGAAAAACTTATGATCAATTCCTCCTACCCAAGCCTTGATATAACCACTGGCTGGATCTACTGCCAGCATACCTGCCTGTAAATGTTTATTATGATATCTCACAGAATCATAAGGTGACATGGTTACTGTGTCAATTCCGTTTTCGTCGTGATTGAAAACCACCATCTCAATCTCAGTGAAGAAAACACTTTCATATTTCTCCTGGAGCTTTTCCCACGCTTTCATTAAAGAGTTCCATTTGTCTTCGTCCCTCAATAATTTTCTATAAAATGAAAGATTAGATTCATTCAATCTACCATCACTGGCCGCACCATCCAATGAAACTTTATTGCTTTTTACGTCTATAAGTGCCTTGATGACATTATCAGAAAAAGATACGCCATTATCAGATCCACGAATATCAGAGACAACTTCATCCATAATATTTGATCTCAAAGAAAGATACCTGTCTGATCCTTTGATTTTCCTGTTTAACATGTCCTCTCTGATCTTCTTCTGTTCTTCTTCTGCATCATAAGTCCAGGGGTCACGATTCTTCCATACCTGAAAATACCTTTCCTGATTTTCTTTCATATGTGAAGAAACTGCAGCTTCCGCATGTTTTTGATAATTAAGATCTATAGTCGTGTATATCTTTAACCCATCAGTGTAGATATTATACGGCGTACCATCGTTCTTGACGATATTATTTTCTTTAAAGACATTTCTGAGCCACTTGGTTAATTCCGCTCTGAAATACGGTGCAGGACCTTCACTCTGTGTCTTCCTGTTGAAACCTGACATATCAATTTCATTAACAGATAGGCTATCATAAACTTCAGATTCCAGCTTTCCGGATTTTCTCAGTCTGTTGAGTACAATGTTTCTCCTTTCTTTAGCTCTTTCAGGAAATCGGACAGGATTGTAATACGATGGATTCTGGAGCATACCTACCAGAACAGCAGCTTCAGAGACATCCAGGTCTTGCTGGTCTTTGTTAAAATAGGTCTGAGCAGCAGCCTGAATACCATGTGCTTCATTAATGAATTCAAATTTATTGAGGTACATGGCAATGATCTCTTCTTTGGTATAACTCTTTTCAAGTTTTACTGCGGTAATCCATTCCTTGAGTTTAACTCCTACCAGCTTCATCCCTCGTTTTATGGGCCCCATTCCTCTTAAAGAAGGTCGATCAAATAATAACTTGGCCAATTGCTGAGTGATGGTACTTCCACCACCAGAGCTTTCTTGTTGTAGAATAACAGTCTTAACTGCCACCCTTACAAGCGCCTGAAAATCTATACCACTGTGTGTAAAATACCTTGAATCTTCTGTGCTGACGAGGGCGTCCAATACCAATGGAGAAATTTCTTCGTATTCAAGAGGTTCTCTGTTCTCTATATAATATTTGCCGAAAGGCGTACCATTCTCATCAAATATTATTGAAGCATAATCATAATCCGGATTCTCAAGCTCCGAGAAAGTGGGAAGATCTTGATTGTTGATATATATGAATATCATAAGGGTAAATAGGAATCCTCCTATGATGATCCCCCACAATGTGTAGAGGGCATACTTGATGTATTTAGCCTTCTCTTCGTTGGTTAACCACTTCATATTCATTCTTAAGTGTCACAAAAGTAGTATTTATAGCCTCTTAATAAGGAATCTAACAATCATTTTTTAGTCTATAAATCAGATATTTAAACCATATTTCAATAGCAAAAATTACCTTTGCCACAACTTTTTAGACAGGAGATGGTAGCATTTGAGAAAAGGATTTTAAGTAATGGGTTGCGAGTCATAGTGCACGAAGATCATTCTACACCTATGGCAGCAGTGAATATTTTATATGATGTGGGTTCCAGAGATGAAAACCCGGAAAGGACAGGATTTGCCCATTTATTTGAGCATTTGATGTTTGGAGGCAGTGAAAATATTCCGGATTTTGATGGCCCGATCCAATTGGCAGGAGGTGAAAACAACGCCTTTACCAATGCTGATATGACCAACTTCTATAATATTCTGCCAGCCCAGAATATTGAGACTGCTATGTGGCTTGAATCTGATCGAATGAAAAGCCTGGACTTCAGTCAGAGAGCACTTGATATTCAGAAAAAAGTAGTTGTTGAAGAATTTAACGAAGTATGTCTTGGAGTTCCTTATGGCGACCTGTGGCATCACTTATGTGCACTGACTTATAAAAAACATCCGTACCGCTGGCCTACCATTGGATTGGTTCCGGAACACATCAAGGACGCACGACTTGAAGATGTTGAAGATTTCTTTTACCAATATTACAGGCCCTGTAATGCGATATTGGTTATTGCAGGAAATATTGAGAAAGAGAGAGCCTTTGACCTAGCTGAGAAATGGTTTGGAGAGATAGAAAGCGGATCATTCCACCACAGGGAATTGCCACAGGAAGATCCACAGACCTCCTATAGAAAGCAAGTGATCAAAGGGAATGTACCCATGCCATCCATCAATCTTGCATTCCATATGCCCGGACGGCTTGACCCTGATTACTATTCATACGATTTGTTATCGGATGTCCTAAGCAATGGACCTTCATCAAGATTGTACCGTCGCATGGTAAAGGAAGACTCTATATTTACGGATATTGATGCATTCATTACAGGTTCTATAGATCCGGGGCTTTTAATTGTTACAGGAAAACCAACAGAAGGGTTGGATCCTCAATCTGCCATAGACATTGTCATGAAAGAATTAATATCCTTAAGTGATGAGCAGGTAAAGGAGCAAGAATTGGTAAAGTTGAAAAATAAAGTAGAAAGCAATCTTGTATTTTCAGAAGTGAATATTCTTAATAAGGCCATGAGCCTTGCTTACTTTGAGTTGATAGGAGATGCAGGGGAGATCAATAGGGAGGCTGATCACTATAATGCAGTAACACCGATTGATGTACAACGGGCTGCCCATGCTGTCTTCAGGAAAGAGAATTGTAGTGAAATCACTTACATTCCCAGTGATAATTAACTTATGATTAAGCAGATTCTGTCAGCACAGCTTTTTTGGATGATATGCTGTTTCATCCTGGTTTTCCCGGTATTACTGGTTAATCTTGGAATCAATCCCTTTATTGAAGATGAGGCCATTCGAGGTACCGTGGCGATGGAGATGATGTACAGTGGAAACTATATTACACCTACCATTAACGGAGCCTTCTATTATTATAAACCACCATTGTACAATTGGATTCTCACAATATTCTATCAATCTTTCGGTATTTCTGAATGGAGTTCAAGAATTGCGACCGTATTTTTTCTTTTTGGCTTTGGGAATTCGATATATCTCACACATAGAAAGGTAGGCTTTAAGGCCACTTTTTCAATTCTGGCAGCATTGATTTACATCACTTGTGGCAGGGTCATGTTTTGGGATTCTTTCCTGGGATTGATCGATATATTTTATTCCTGGATGATGTATCTGCTTATGGTGTACATTTACCTGGATTGGAAAGCTGAAAGATGGTGGTTCCTATTTATAAGAGGCTTTTCATTACTGACCATAGGCTTCATGTTGAAGGGTTATCCTACATTTTTATTCATGGGCTGCACCATGATTACCATGGTATTGATTACGAGGGATTATAAAAGGTTGTTACATCCTGGTCTTCTGGTGGGTATGACCATTTTTTCATTAATAGTTGGGGGATATTATTATTTATACAATCAATACCACGATGTTTCAAGGACCTTTATGCCGTTGCTGGAACAGGCTACCAGTCGCACAGGGATATGGCATGGTATCGGCCAGGTGCTTCTTCATTTAATCACTTATCCGTTTGAGAATATATACCATTTTTTACCATGGTCCCTTATGGCCATCTTATTGATGAGAAAAGGAATAATTGCTCGGTTGAAATCACACGATTTCGTATGGTTTTGTTGGTGGGCCTTTATCACCAATATCCTGACATACTGGGTGAGTCCACAGGTTTATCCGAGATACATCCTTATGTTGGTGCCGTTGATGTTTACTGTAATGCTTTATGTGTACCAGGAGAGTAAGCCTACGGATTTAAGGAAGAAAATTCTTCATGGATTGTGGGGGATTATACTGATTGGAGCACCGATCTTCTTGATTGTTGGGGTCTATAGCCGGGACATGTCTATTATTTCATCGCTTGGAGTAAAGGTTGCCCTGTTTTTCATAGGCTTCCTTTTATGTGCAACCGCTTTCCTATTTATTAAAAAACATAGATTACTGATCGTAGTGACTACTGTATTGATTGTAAGAATGGTATTTAATTACCTGGTCATGCCGATCAGGGCTTCTGAGAATATTGCTACCAAAACTTCAACTCAGGCCATAGAAATAGCTCGCATTTATGGAGAGGAAGGTATTTCTATGTATAAGAAATCAGTTATTGACTTTACTTCTACTTTCTATGCGGAGAAAGAATTGGGATACATCCTGGACCGCACCTCAGATACTCCTTATAAAATTATTGATCAGCGATTATATACCATACCGGATGGTTATGAAGTAATAGATACGTTTATGATACGGCGAGATGAGCGGATTCTTAATGTGATCAAAAAGCAGTAGTTTTAGTCAACAGTCAACAGTTGTACCTGCCTAATATAACTTGACCGATGTTTACTAATTAAGATCTCTCATTGCAGAAGGTTATTTTATTTTAATTCACCTTAAACCCTTAAACCCTTAAACCCTTAAACCCTTAAACCCTTAAACCCTTAAACCCTTAAACCCTTAAACCCTTAAACC
>JABDLO010000313.1 GCA_013002995.1 Saprospiraceae bacterium
GAATATACCCGTCCTTCATCAGTATACCCAAGCCTTGAGATATCAGGTGCAAACATCTGAAAACAACGCATGGGATCTGAATTGCCCGGCTCTGTCTCCCAACTGAATTCCGGCCATACTACTTTCTGCTGGCGTTGAAGTTTGTCAATATTCTCCATATTCCCTAGCATGTCCAATGAGCTGAGATCCGGAGAAGGATAAGCAAAAGCTGGATTTTCCATGACGAATCCGCCTACCCATCCCACAACGGGCACTTCATTGATGAGTGTTCTCAATTTATCATTGACCATATCTACCACCAGGTTGATCGGTGGTGTTGAGGGATCTGCATTACAGATTACATGATCCTTTGTATTCAACAATTCCAACCCTGCATCTTGTACAATAAAGTATAAGTCCGGTGATCTGTCAAGAATGCTTTTAAATTTGGAAGCATCAAAACTCATATTGAATGTTCCTGTATCATCTGTAACCCCTATCGCCAGAAAATCATCTCTTAATAAGTCCTTGTCATATACCAAAACATGAAGATCTACTATACCCTCGTTATTGGATTTGTTTTTTACAGTTCCAGTAATAGTATAGGTGGAACCTGTAATGGTAATGGCATTGCTCATGAGTGTTAATTGATTTGGGGTAAATGAAAAGCCTACTCTATTGTACTTCAAGTATCATATCAATTATTGATTAACTGACTGTAGCAGAAATAAGGATTTTGGGCTTCCTCCCGATAAGTTACAATTTAACAATTAAAGTTTAGGCGAGCGTAAAATTATCAGCACAAAATGTATGAATATTCATGAATCCCTAGATTTCTAGTCAAGTCTAAACAAGAACAAATAATTTATATTCAGAAATAGAAGCTTCCTAAATGACATAACCACCGTGCTTTTAACTACATTGCCGGCACATAAATGAGAAAACCAAATTAGTTCTTACACATATTAAATTCAGAATTCATGAGTGAATCAATAAATATCTGTTTGTCTTGTGGACTCTGTTGTGACGGCACCTTAATTGGTTTCGTAGAACTTGATCATAAAGAATTGCCTGGATTGAGGGAGTTGATGGATATAGAGGAATCAAATGGTTCAGGGTTTTTCCTTCAGGCTTGTGACAACTATTGTGAGGGCTGTAATATTTATCATAAAAGGCCAAAGCAATGTGCCACTTTTAAGTGCGAACTTTTGAATTCTGTTGACCAAGAGGAATTGGTTTTTGATTCGGCAATAGAAGTGATTGATCTTGTTAAACAGAAAAAGATCTCCATTGAAAAAAAATCATTTGAGTTACAGTTACATCTTCAATCTCCATCATTTTATTTTAGAATGATTGAATTGAAAAAGCAACTTAAAAAATATAAGCTTGAATCAGCTTTATCTCTAATGCATGTAGAATTAATATCAGACCTTGAGCAACTAGATGACTTGCTTTTAAAGAACTTTGGTCTTTCCTTAAATTAGTAGTTTAAAATTTTAATTTTTTTTAAGATCAAGAATTTGATTACATTTTCCATGAAACCATCATGATACTTTCCAAAAATATTGCTTTTACTTCCCTACTTATTCCAATTGAATGAACTGCTTATAGTGATCGTAACGTTCTAAGACCTCCTTGATGTATTCCACTGGTTCTTTCCCACGTACATAACCATATTCAATAAAGGGCTTGTTATAATTTTCAGGTTTACTTAAGGCAAGCAGCATCAATTCCACATGGTCTGACCAGATTTTTGGATTCAATCCATATTTCTCAGCTAAAAGCTGTGCGTCTTTGACATGGCCCAGACCACAATTGTAAGAGGCCATCGTGAATATAATTCTGTTTAAAGAGTCGGGAATGTCAGAGAATTGCTTGTAAAGCATACCCAGATAAGAAGTACCTGCTCTGATACTTTCTTCAGGATCAGTAATGTCACTTACATTCAATGACTCAGCTGTGGCAGGCATGATCTGCATCAGGCCTTCAGCAGTTGACCAGGATTTTGCGGTTGGATCAAAGCCGGATTCCTGGTATATCTGTGATGCCAGGAGTCGCCAATCCCATCCGATTTCATTGGCATATTCGTTTATCAGATCGTCATATGGGCTGATTTGATTATTCTTCAGACTGTAGTAAGCACTGTTGATCCGACGCTTGAATGTTCGCTTGTTTTTAAAATACTTATTGTAAATGACACGGTAGGTCGTTGTCTTTCTCTGTGCTCTTATCCACTCATTGACGGCTTTTCGAAATTTCTTTGCTTTTATTCGGGTAACCCAGGCAATTCTCTGAGACAATGAAATCGGAACATCAATCTTTAGAATTGGATTATAAGAGGCGTTGATTTTAGCGAGGTTTTCATCAGCTATGGTATATTTGATTTTTCCTTCTGCTACCATATCGATGATCTCAGCCGTGGACAGTTTGCTATCCAGTGTATCAATGAAAATATGTCCTCCGATTTCATTAGATAAGCTTATTAGTCTTTCGTAGTATGCAGAATTCTTTCTTATTGACACAGTATCACCAATTAATTCAATTGGATCATGAACAAGTTGCTTTTGCAACGCACCCCAGGAAATTTCACGGAAATTATCTGGCTTTTTCTGTACAAGGACTTGCTTAGTCAGGTATAGGTATTCAGTAAAATCGACCTCCCACTTTCGCTGATTGGTGATCGTCATTCCATGTGCTATTAAATCCACATCACCCCTGTTGAGTACCTCAAACTCTGAATCCAAATCATCAGAGACTACCAGTTCTAATTCAAGGTCCAGATGATCCGCCAGCCGTGTCAATAGTTCATACTCAAATCCCATGGGCTGACCTTTATAGAGGAAATAACTTGTGCTGCTATATACAACCAAAACTCTGAGTACTCCTGTTTCCCTTATGTCGCCCAAATCCGTATCTACAGAATTTTCGACAAAGGGGTTTACGACATCCAGATCTACCTCTGAAAGAGGTGTTTCTTGCTTACAAGAAATGGTAAGCATGATTATCAGTAATACCAGGTATTGTATTAGCT
>JABDLO010000332.1 GCA_013002995.1 Saprospiraceae bacterium
GGAGGCCTACATCGCCAGGTGGGGGAATGCAGTAGAAACCTACAATGCTTATCGGCGTACCGGGAAACCTAACAATATGCAACCCGGCCTGGATCCGGATCTAATCGGCCCATTTCCCCGTTCTTTATTAAGGCCTTCTGTCCATGTCAATCGAAATGCAAATGTTAATCAAAAGTCTCTTCAAGACCTCGTCTTCTGGGATTCAGGTGCTGTAATATGTAGATAATCTATTCATTCCACTTTGGCTTATGTTCTATAATCTCAGAGTAAACCTCACACTCTTCCCCATGCGCACCTTTCAGATACCCTGAGCTCATAAGGAATTCATTGGTGATTTCTCCACCTGTAAATTTGAAAGTTTTCTTGAATAACTTTACCCATTCATTTTTAGTCAATGGATGATGATGATCCAGCCAATTTTTAAAAGAACCAAATTCATCTTGCAGCCCTATAATCACCTGTGCATTGTGGATGGCTGCATTGACCTTTAATTTATTCCTGATGATGCCGGCATCAGATAACAACCTGGCCCGCTCTTCTTCATTGTAATTGGCAACCGTGTGAATATCAAAATTGTCGTATGCCTTGAAGAAGTTTTCCTTTTTATTCAGAATGGTCGTCCAGGAAAGCCCGGCCTGGTTGATCTCAAGGATCAATCTTCCGAATAGGCCATTGTCATCATCGATGGGGAAGCCATACTCCTCATCGTGATATTTACGATGGACGTGATCAAAAGGTAAGTCTGATACGAATCGGCAATAAGAATTAGTTTGTTCCATTTGTTTATTTGTTTCTCGCGAAGGCGCTCTTTGTCCACCAAAGCATTTGGCGGAGGTGGAAAGTTCGCCAAGAATCTTTTAACCAAAATAGGTATATACTTTGCGGCCTCCCATTCTTCGCATAAAGCTTTGGATGACAAGATGCGGCTTTGCGAGAAATATAAAAATAGCTAAACTTCCTAAAAATAAATTGCACGTGTATATTGTGAGAACGTATGAAAAACCAACTAAAATTTTCCATCTTTCTTTTTGTTCTGCTGGGTTTGATTTCCTGCAGTTCCTCCAAAGAAGCATTTTCTAAAAAAGACATCGTCTCTGCACAAAAACTCTATGGAGTTGAGTTTTCTGAAAATGCCATTGACACCATGTACAATTATGTACTGAGGAATAGTGAAGGCTATGACACCATGCGTAATTATTCCTTAGGCAATAATGTGTTTCCAGCTGTACTTTTCGATCCGATCCCAAGGCAATTTACATGGCCTATAATAGATGAAGCTTGTGATTACGTCCCCGATTATGACAAGGTTACTATAGATAATGAAGAGGTAGCATTAATGACGGTTGCCGAATTGGGAAAAATGCTTAGAAATGGAGAGATCACCTCTGTTGAACTTACCCAATTATATATTGATCGGATTAAAAAGTATGATCCCACATTAAAATGTGTCATTACTTTAATGGAGAAAGATGCTCTCAGCAGGGCCCGACTTGCTGATGAGGAACTGTCACAAGGACAAGATAGAGGGCCACTTCACGGTATTCCTTATGGAGTAAAGGACCTGGTAGCCGTGGAAGGATATCCCACCACATGGGGTTCCATGCCTTATAAAAATCAAGTCATTAATCATACTGCTACGATTGTTCACAGGATGAATGATGCCGGAGCTGTACTTCTGGCCAAATTAACCTCCGGTGCCCTGGCTCGTGGAGATGTATGGTGGGGCGGACAGACTGTCAATCCATGGGACACTCTACAAGGAGCAAGTGGTTCTTCTGCGGGATCCGGGTCTGCGACTTCGGCTGGCTTGGTAGGATTTTCAATAGGTACGGAAACACTTGGATCAATCACATCTCCCAGCAATCGGAATGGGGTTACAGGGCTGAGGCCATCTTATGGCAGGGTAAGTAGAGATGGAGTGATGTCCCTTTCCTGGTCAATGGATAAGGTAGGACCCATCTGTCGCAGTGCGGAAGATTGTCTCCTGGTCTTTCAGGTCATCCAGGGAGATGATGAAAACGACCCGACGACATACGATTTACCATTTTGTTATGAAGAAAGAGATATTAGCTCTTTAAAGATTGGAAATCTGAAGTCATTATTCGAAAAGGATACGACAAGATCGATGGATTCCATAGAAAACAGGATGAGTATATTCGATCATTTATCCATCAATATGACTGAAGATTCCCTTCCGGGAAATGCACCATTTAGAGGATTTGATGTGATATTGAGGGCTGAATCAGGTGCTTTCTTTGATGAGCTGGTAAGATCGGGAAAGGTTGATGTGATGGTGCAACAAGGGCAACGGTCAAGGGCCAATTCTCTAAGGCAATCACGATTTATTCCGGCTGTAGAGTACCTGCAGGCCAACAGGCATCGTCGGATTTTGATTGAGGATATGCATGAATTTATGTCTAAATATGATGTGGTGGTTTCCCCTACATTTGGCGGAAGCCAGTTACAGATCACCAATCTTACCGGACACCCGGTTGTTACCATTCCGATGGGGCTGGATCATGAAGGGCACCCTGTGAGCATTACATTGATAGGAAGGTTATTCGAGGAAGATAAGATCTTGCAAGTGGCGATGTATCTGCAAGAGCATATGAAGTATGATAATATGCATCCACCGTTGTTTTTAAGTGACTAGCTTGAAAGTGTTTAGTTTTCAGTGTTGAGTGTTCACAAGTACTTGAGTCCTCATGAAATAGTTTGACTTAGATTGTCTCACTGCCTCCTCGCGCGAGACCCTAAGGCAAACTTAATTTCCTACCTGGAAAATCTTTCCATTTTCTACATTCAATACGGCACCTTCCATTAACGTAAGACTCTTAATCGTCGTATGCATGTTGACCAGTGGTACAAATGGAGTGCCAGGAGGGATGATAACATGAGCGTTTATAGCAGGGATGACACCTTCTCCCCAATTCTGAGGATCATCCCAGGAAGTACTGACCACACCGATCCATCCTTTAGCAGCAGTGTTTGATATGGTAAATTGTCCTAAGTCTGTATTGGCAAGACCTCCATTAAAGGTAATCTGTTTATTATTAGTGTCAAGTACATCACCTGTTTCATAGGCTGTCCAGTTATTGGAATGAGAGTTGGGAGGCCTATTGCTTAATGAAAAGTCGGAAGCCTGTGATATTGGGATCGTATTGTCAAGATCGTGAAAGGTCAGGCTGTTTAAAGACGTGATTGTTGAAGAAGAACCATAGTTATTGATGATCCAATAACTTCCTGTGGTGGGTGATCCATCAGGATTAGTATTAGGTGGATTGTTGATCTTAGTAATAATTATTTCACCATCAGGATGATTCCCAGAGTTGCCAAATTCTAAATCAACACCAGCGACAGATTGAATGGTTACGGGGCCATTGACATCATGTGAATCGCTTACTCCCCCTCCGTAGGGTCCATCGCTTTTTATCTTACTTGCATTTCCAGACATGGTGGCATGTTG
>JABDLO010000372.1 GCA_013002995.1 Saprospiraceae bacterium
CAATAGTTATTCCCGCCTTGGTTTACCAATGAATTTATTGTGAGGAAGTTCCATCCATTGTTAGGATCTCCATCATTTGACACAGCAACCAATATGCGGGACTGATCATTGGCTGGATTAATAACCATTTCATCTCCTCCTGCTCTTTCTAATGTTACAACCACGAATCGATCTGCATATTGATCATAAATCACCTTAGGATCGAAAGTGGCAGTGGCAGAGCTAAAGAATGTTTGCAGGGTTTGTGAATTTTGTTGGACACCTGCCTTGGTATACCACTCAATGTTGACATTTACTACATTGACCAGATGATTCTGACCTGCAGCTCCAATAGGATCGGGAGGAATAAATCCGGAGGCGTCAATAGTTACCGCATCAAAATTAGTTCCTAATCCTGTTAGAGCTTGTGATTGAGGCTTTTCTCCCAAAGCCTGTTTGTTTGGAGTAGGAGACCAGTTGGGATTATTTTTCATGTATTCCTCCATAAGGATATATCCTTGTGCCCCTCCCGATATCTCAGGTGGAGGTGGAGGAATGATGTCTTGGCCTGAAATTGACAGGCTGAATAATGTTATGCAAAATGCATAAATAATTTTCTTGTGGAAATTCCTTATAGATATTCCTTTGGGAAATTCAGAGTGAAAGGTAAAACTACATCTCATGGGTTGTGCACAGTTTTGGTTAAACGTAAGTTGAGTGTAGTTTTCTTGCAGCCTTAGTAGATCAAGTAGTTTTTCTCTTAAGAGAATATAGTGCAGAATTCTAAAAATGGAGAAGAATCTCCAAAAATGATAATTCTTTGTAAATCTACTAAATTATTGATTGTTACACACATAAATGGTGGTAAAAATATGAATGAGATGATTAATTATGGATTTCTTATTTCTATGTAGAAAAAAAATCGAGCCTTAAATGGAATTTCTTTTACATATGTAATACATTGCGCCCTATTTGAAAATTTGACAAAACGATGACTGACTGCTTGTCTTATTTAGACTGTATCTAAATAATAAAAGCCTTCAGGCATTTATTGCTGATAATTGTTACCTAATTATATTTTTGTGCCCAACTAAGGGGCTACATTCAATTATATATTTTCGGAACAACAATTGACAAGACTTAAATTCTTATATAGATGATACATAAGCACTTGAATCTCAAAAGCTTACTTACATCACTCTTAATTATCCTCTCGTTCAATTCTTACGGTCAGGCTGATATTGACGCCGGTAAAAACTTGTTCAAGCAGTATTGTGGTGCATGCCATGCTAAGAATATGGTATCTGCAGCAACGGGACCTGCACTAGCAGGAGCACAGGAAAGGTGGGGTGATGATGTAGCATTATATGCCTGGATAAGAAATTCTCAGGCGTTGATTGCAGAAGGACATCCCAGGGCTGTAGAGTTATGGAATGAATATAAGCCAACCATCATGACCGCTTATCCTGATCTTACAGACGATGAGATTGGATCACTTCTTTTATATATAGATGGAGTTGCCGATGGATCTTATCCTCCCAGGCCTGCTGGAGCTGCTGCTGTGGGAATGGAAGATGTAAAGAAAGAAACACCACAATGGTTATACTGGATGCTTCTTTTAGTCTTATTTGGTCTTGCTTTATTCCTTACCCGTATCATTAATAATTTATCCAAGCTCACTGCTATGAAAGAAGGTGAGGAATATGAGGATAAAACAGTTTGGCAGACCCTTACTTCAAAAGGAATTATTGGTTTTGCAATATTTGCACTGGTTGTGCTTGCGGGATATACAACTGTCAATAATGCTGTAAATCTGGGAAGGCAACAAGGGTATGCACCTGAACAACCGATAAAATTTTCACATGAAACGCATGCCGGTCTGCATAAAATTGATTGTAACTATTGCCATGACGGAGCAAGAAGATCTAAGCATTCAGTGATTCCTGCTGCTAATACGTGCATGAATTGTCACAGAGCCATTACTGTAGGTTCAACATACGGAACTGCAGAATTGACTAAAATATTCGCCTCTATAGGGTATGATCCTAATACAAATACCTACATAGAGAATTACGATGATATGCCTCTCAATGATATTGAACCGATCTATACCAAGTGGATTACCGATCAATACATTTCGGCCAATGAAATTGCCGCCCTTAATGCTGAAGGAGAAAGAGAAGTGAAAAAGCAGTGGGAACACATTGTAGAGTCTTTAACCAACGATCAGAAAGAGAAGATTCAAGGTCCTATTGAATGGGTCAGAATACACAATCTTCCTGATCATGTTTATTTCAATCATGCACAACACGTAACTGTCGGTCAGGTGGAATGTCAGACTTGTCATGGGAAAGTAGAAGAAATGGAAGTCGCTCAGCAGATGTCACCATTGTCAATGGGATGGTGTATTAACTGTCACAGACAGACAGAAGTTAAATTCAACTCAAATGATTACTACGCGAGTTATGACAAATATCACCAGGAGTTAAATTCTGGTCAGCGCGATAAAGTTACCGTAGCAGATATAGGTGGACTTGAATGTCAAAAATGCCACTATTAATAATTAATTAATACGACTCAATACATATTATATATATATAATGAAGAAAGAGATAGTTAATAACGTCTGGATAGGGGAGCAGGACCTCAATGAAGATCAGGATTTTGCTACCCAGAGTCAGGAAGAGTTTATCAATCTCCCACTAGCTCAGCAAGAGGAAGTAGCTTCCTCTATTGGAGGTAATCGTAGAGATTTTCTTAAGTTTCTGGGATTTGGACTGGGTGCTGCAACTGTAGCAGCAGGATGTGATATTCCTGTCAAAAGGGCGATTCCATATGTTGTAAAGCCTGATGAAATTGTTCCTGGAGTAGCGACATACTATGCTTCATCCTTTGTGAAAGGTGGGGATTATTGTTCCATCCTGGTAAAAACCAGGGAAGGAAGACCCATCAAGATTGAAGGAAATGAACTTTCCCCGATTACCAAGGGAGGAACTTCAGCAAGAGCTCAAGCATCCGTACTGGATCTTTATGATACTCATAGATTCAAGGGACCCCAGATTGCTGGAAGAGAAGCTACCTGGGCTGCACTCGATGGTGAAGTTACGGCTGCACTCCAGGGAGCATCCAATATACGTATCCTGAGCAACTCAATTATGAGCCCTACAGCTCACAAAGCAATTGAAGAGTTTACAGCAGCTTACCCTAATGCTCAACATGTAAGCTATGATGCAGTTTCTTATTCAGGTATGCTTGATGCAAATGAGGCCTCTTTCGGAATGAGAGCTATTCCGGGATACCACTTTGATAAAGCAGATGTAGTAGTAAGTTTTGGAGCTGATTTTCTGGGTACATGGTTATCTCCGGTGGAATTCGCTAAGCAGTATATAGAAAAAAGAAAAATCCAGGATACTGATAACCCAATGATGTCAAGACATGTTCAGGTTGAATCAGGAATGTCATTGACTGGATCAAATGCTGATAATAGAATATTGGTTAAACCATCTGAACAAGGTGCAGCAATTGCATACCTGTATAGTAAAGTAGTCGGAGGATCAGGTGGAAACGGTTTAAATGAAAAAGCCAAAGCAGCCCTAAACTCTGTTGCTAATGAATTAAAAGGAGCTCAAGGCAAAAGCATTATTTTAAGTAATTCCAATAATGCTTCTGAACAGATCCTCATCAATGCGATGAATGATGCTCTTGGTAATTATGGATCCACAATGAGTATGGTTCATGCTTCACACCAAAAGCAAGGTAGTGATGCTGATTTGAACAATCTTATTCAGGAAATGAACCGGGGTTCTGTCGATGCATTGATATTAGTTGAAGCTAATCCTGTTTATGATTCCGGACAGAGCGACACATTTAAAGCAGGACTTGCTAAAGTAGGAACAACAGTAGCATGTACCATATCTCCTTCTGAAACAACTGAAGGTGTAAAATACATAGCTCCTATTCCTCATTTCCTTGAATCGTGGGGAGATGTAGAACCAAGAACAGGACATTATAGTTTGATTCAGCCTACGATAGCTCCATTATTTGATACACGTCAATACGAGTTGTCTCTTTTAACGTGGGCAAAAAGTGGAAATATTACGGGAGATTCTGATCAGCCTTACTTTGAATATCTCAAAGCACATTGGGAGTCAGAATTATTTCCATTGCAGGATGAATTTGCAACATTCAGAGCATTCTGGGACAAGTGTCTTCATGATGGTTTATTTAATCATGTTTCAGAAGGGGGTGAGCCTTCATTTAACGGAGACACGTCATCAGCATTAGCTGGAGTAACAAGTCCTACAAATTCTGATCTTGAGATTGCATTCTATGAGTCTGTAAGTATGGCCAATGGAGCTTCTGCTACCAATCCCTGGTTGATGGAAATGCCTGATCCCATCAATAGAACTTCATGGGGGAATTACCTTGCCATTCCTGTTACTTTTGATGGAACGAGGAATATGGTTGGGATGAATGGATTAAAAGATGGCGATCTTGTGGATCTTACCATAGGTGACAAGACCTACACAGTTCCTGTAATCCAACAATTTGGTCAAGCACCTGGAACCATTTCCTTAGCATTGGGACACGGAAGGACAAAAGCAGGAAAGTGTGGTTCATACGTCGGAATAGATATTAATAATGACCTTACCATTGCTGATGGAAATCGGCATTACTTTAACTCAAATGTCTCTGTTTCAGGTAAAAAAGGAACGGAAGAGCATTATTCAAGTGTACAATACCATCATACATTCGGTGTAAAAGGAACGGATGCAAAAACTGGTGAAACCATAAATGCTGATGAAGCAGCTGCTATTTCTGTAACCTATGGTTTAGCTGACCAGGGCTATCAGGGATTCTTAACTGACAGATCAATAATATACAATACGAATGTTAAAGACCTGAAAAACAGTGTAGAACACATGCATGAAAAACGGCATGAAGCTCAACATCTGAATGAACAACAGATCTACAGGGGATATGATGAGCAATATGAGCAGGGCCATCACTGGGGTATGCACGTTGACTTAAACTCATGTATCGGATGTGGTGCTTGTACCGTGGCTTGTATGGCTGAAAATAATGTTCCAGTCGTTGGAAAGCGAGAAGTAAGCAGACACCACGAGATGACCTGGTTGAGAATAGACAGGTATTATTATGGTGACGTAGATAATCCTAATGTTGTGTATCAGCCTATGATGTGTCAGCATTGTGATAATGCACCTTGTGAGAATGTCTGTCCGGTAAATGCGACCAACCACAGTAGTGAAGGGTTGAATCAAATGACATACAACAGGTGTGTAGGTACAAGATATTGTGCTAATAACTGTCCATATAAAGTAAGAAGGTTTAACTGGATGGATTATACAACAGCAGATATCTTCCCTGCTAATCAGGTTCCAATAAATGGCGAAGAAATTCCTTTTGGTGCAGATAATCTCACTAGAATGGTATTGAATCCTGATGTTACTGTAAGAGTTAGAGGAGTTATTGAGAAGTGCAGTTTCTGTGTTCAAAGAATTCAGGAAGGAAAACTTACTGCTAAGAAAGAAGGTAGAAAAATTGCGGATCACGATGTAAGATCAGCTTGTCAGACTGCATGTCCTACAGGAGCTATTACATTTGGTGATATGAATAATAAGAAAGGAAGTCTGGCTAAAAAACTGGATGATCCATTGAACTACATTGTACTTGAAGAAACGAACGTAAGATCTTCAGTACAGTATACAATGAAAGTGAACAACAGAGATGAAACTCTGGATGCGTAATAATTTAATTGATAACAACTATAATTAATTAATAATATGAGTGCTGTCGTAAGTCCAATAAGAGAACCTCTAGTTGAAGGCTCGAAGACTTATCATCAGATAACTGAGGATCTGGTTTCTCCAACAGAAAAAATGCCTGGAACGGCATGGACCATGGGATTCTTATTATCTGTTGTAACCTTGTTCTTCGGGTTGTTCTGTATCGCCTGGACCATATGGCATGGAATCGGAACCTGGAATCTGAATCGTACCATAGGATGGGGTTGGGATATTACCAACTTTGTGTGGTGGATCGGAATCGGTCATGCAGGTACTTTGATTTCAGCCATCCTGCTGCTATTCAGGCAGAAATGGAGAACTGGTGTAAACAGAGCAGCTGAGGCGATGACCATCTTTGCGGTTATTTGTGCGGCGTTGTTCCCTGGAATTCACGTAGGACGAGCATGGGTAGTATTTTACTTCTTCCCATATCCTAATACAAGGGGTCCACTATGGGTAAACTTTAATTCACCACTTCTTTGGGATTTATTTGCGATCAGTACATATTTCACCGTTTCCCTCCTATTCTGGTACACTGGGTTGGTACCTGATTTTGCAACAGTAAGAGACAGAGCCAAAGGATTCAGAAAGAAGATTTATAACTTTTTATCTTTTGGGTGGACCGGATCAGCTAAGCACTGGCAGAGATGGGAGTCACTATCACTCGTTTTGGCTGGATTAGCTACACCTCTTGTACTTTCAGTTCATACGATTGTAAGTTTTGACTTTGCCACTTCAGTAATTCCTGGTTGGCATACAACCATTTTTCCACCATACTTTGTTGCCGGAGCAATCTTTTCAGGATTTGCAATGGTTCAGACACTGATGCTTGTAACCCGTAAAGTGTTAAAGCTTGAACAATATATAACCATCCCTCACATTGAATCGATGAATAAGGTGATCCTTGTTACCGGAACCATTGTGGGTGTTGCATATCTGACTGAGCTATTTGTTGCTTGGTATTCTGGATATGTATATGAACAAGCAGCCTTCTATAACAGGGCACTTGGACCTTATTGGTGGGCTTATTTCGGTATGATGTTCTGTAATGTACTTTCTCCTCAGATCTTCTGGGTCAAGAAATTCAGAAGAAGCATATGGATAACATTCTTGATGTCGATTTTCATCAACATAGGAATGTGGTTTGAAAGATTTGTGATTATTGCTACAACGCTGGCGAGGGATTATCTCCCATCAAGTTGGAGTTACTACTCACCTTCCTGGGTTGAGATCGGAATCTATTTAGGTACCCTGGGATTGTTCTTTACATGTTATTTAATATTTGCAAGAGTTGCCCCGGTTGTAGCGATTGCAGAGATCAAACATATTTTAAAATCATCTGGTGATCAATATGCTGGTGACAATGCTGTCCACCACCATGATGGTGAATCAGTTCAAGCTCATTAATATAATTTTCAGAAACAGAAAATATGAGTAATAACAGAGATATATTATACGGCCTTTATGATGATGAGGAAATCTTATTGAAGGCTGTCAGGCAAGCTAAAGACCAACATCTTGAAATTATGGATGTTTATAGTCCTTTTCCTGTTCACGGTTTAGATCCGATTCTTGGACTTTCTGAATCCAGATTACATATTGCCGGATTCATTTACGGTATGCTGGGAACATTAACTGCATTTCTTGGGATGACCTGGATCTTTACAAAAGATTGGCCGATCATATTTGGTGGTAAGCCATACTGGTCTGTACCCGCGTTTATTCCTATTACATTCGAGTTGACAGTATTATTTGCTTCAATCGGAATGGTGGTTAGTTTCTACATTGTATGTGGAATGGGACCTGGTGTGACCAATCCCACACTTGATGACAGGATCACAGATGATAAGTTCTGTATTGCTTTTGATAAATCAGAGGTTAATCCTGGAGATGTTGAAGCCTTCTTGAAATCAAGCGGTGCATCTGAGATCAATTCTAAAATCATTTAATCCAGAAAATAAAAATGACATCAATTAGAAAATATTTTTATCTGGTTAGCTTTTGCGTCTTGTTGTTTGTGACTTCTTGTCAACAACCTGGCGGTGACTCACCCGGAAGTGAGTACATGCCTGATATGGCACACTCAATAGCTTATGAATCCAACTATTACAATTACTACTACAATAATACGTGGGGTAGTCAGGATGAGTATTATGAATTTGCTCAGCCTCGTAAACCTGTAAATGGTACCATCCCCAGAGGGTACGCTGGGGGACCGAATCCTTCAGCTCCAGGTGCAAATGCAATTTCAGTACCTGTGAATGGGGCAGTACCGTATTATTACGAAGATACTGAAGAAGAAAGAACACGTGCTATTGAGGAAATAATTGACAATCCCTACCCAATCACGGATGCGGGTCTTGCCAAAGGAAAAGAGATGTATGATTATTTCTGTGCGATCTGTCATGGTGATAAAGGTGATGGAGCCGGTTATCTTGTAAGAGATGATGGTGGTGTATATCCGGTACAACCTGCGATCCTTAACAATGAAGAATTTACAGCTGCTTCTAATGGTCGATTTTATCACTCAATTGTATATGGAAAGAACTTAATGGGAGGATACGCGGATAAGATCAGTTACGAAGAAAGATGGCAGGTAGTTCATTACATCAGATCGTTACAGGCTGCCACTTATGAAAAAGAATACAATCAATTTGTAAATACATTGAATGATGTGGACAGGCCTGCTGGAAATATAGAGACAGAAGATATTACTGCTGTTGAAGAGAATATGGAAGGAGGGGAACAACATTCTGACGATGATCACGGAGGATCACATTAATAACAAAGTTTAGCAAAAAGAAGAAAAAGCATAAAATGAGCGATTACTCAATATCTGCAAAAACCAGGACATATCTTTTAGCTTTTATGGGGCTTGGATTTCTGTGTCTTGTCGGAACATGGTTTGTTGACGACGCACTACATACGAGATTCTGGTCCAACATTTTACACAATTCAGTGTTCTTCACAGGAATCAGTTTTATGGCTGCATTCTTTATTGCTGTATGTGTAACGGCCTATGCCGGATGGCACACTCTTTTTAAGAGGGTATGGGAAGCATTTAGTGTTTTCCTTGTTCCGGGATTGATACTAATGATCATTATAGCTCTAGGAGTTTATTTTGGTTTCAATCATTTATATCACTGGGCTGACTCTGCAAGTGTTGCAGAGGATCCAATACTCCAGGGGAAGGCTTCTTTCCTTAATAGGAATTGGTACATGTTTGGAACCTTAGTAATAGTTGGAGCCTGGATATTCTTTGCCAATAAGTTACGTTCTCTATCAATTGAAGAGGATGCAAATGGAGGAGATACCAACTTCAGCCACCATCGTAAGATGAGATTCTGGGCTGCAATTTTTCTGCCAATTGCTGGATTTTCAAGTGCAGCAATCATATGGCAATGGGTAATGTCTGTAGATGCTCACTGGTACTCAACACTCTTTGCCTGGTATACAGGTGCAAGTTGGTTTGTATCAATGATCTGTATGACTTTACTGATTTTAATGTACTTAAAGGCCAAGGGGTATTACGAGCAAGTGACGAATGAACACATCCATGATCTTGGAAAATTTTTATTCGCATTTAGTATATTTTGGACCTATTTATGGTTCTCTCAATACATGTTGATCTGGTATGGAAATGTAGGAGAAGAAACAGTATATTTTAAACATAGGATGGATGAATATCCCGTTTTGTTTTATGGTAACTTAATATTGAACTTTGTACTGCCATTTTTTGTCTTAATGAGAAATGATACTAAACGAAAATTTGGTTCAGTAGCATTTGCCGCAGTGATGGTTTTATTCGGTCACTGGATTGATTTCTTCCTTATGTTGAAACCTGGAATTCTTCATACCGCTCACGAAGTTGCGGCTCACGGAGGAGGAGAAGCTGCAGATCATGGTTCCCACTTTGCAATGGGATTCACCATTCCGGGATTATTAGAGATAGGTACTTTCTTAGGATTTGGAGCATTGTTCCTGTTTGTAGTATTTACTGCTTTAAGCAAAAGTGCCCTTGTTCCTAAAAATGATCCTTACCTGCAAGAAAGCTTGCATCATCATGTATAATTTAGAAGTTGATTTAAAATACTTAAAGAGAAATAAATAATATGACATACTTAATAGCAATAGCGATCATTTTCCTTCTGGCTGTTATTGTCATTCAGATAGGAAAAGTTTCTGAGCTTGCTGCAAAGATTAGAGGAGAAGAAGAAGTTGCTACTCAATCTAATAACAGAACTGCTTTCTGGTTGCTTATTTTTATGATTGTGTTCCTAATTGGATGCGTAGTATCTGCATGGTATTACAAAGACGTCATGCTAGGATATGGCCCTTTAACGGCAGCATCTGCTCATGGTGTTGAGGTGGATGCCTTGTTCAATACAACCCTTTTCTTCACAGGGATCATTTTTGTGATTACACACATTTTATTATTCTGGTATTCCTACAAGTATAGAAAGCAGGAAGGAAGGGTTGCTAAATTTTTCCCTCATAACAACACTCTAGAGTTGGTATGGACATTAGTGCCATTGGTAGTAATGACTTTCCTTGTTGTTCAGGGTTTGATAGTATGGAACAATGTGATGCCTGATGTAGATCCTGATAGTCAATATGTTGAGGTTGAAGCAACAGGTTATCAATTTGCATGGGACATAAGATATCCAGGCCCTGATAATAAGTTAGGTACAAAAGATTTTAGAAAAATAGATCTTGCCAATAATTCACTTGGTCTTGATTTTATGGATGATAAGGCGATTGATGATATTGTACTTACAGGTGCTGATAACATTGTACTTCCGGTTGATACTATTATAAGGGTAAGAATAACTTCCAAGGATGTACTTCACAATTTTTATCTTCCTCATTTCAGAGTAAAAATGGACGCCATCCCAGGGTTACCGACTTATTTCATATTTGAGCCCACTATGACAACTGCTGACTTTAGAGAGCAACTCAGAGAATACCCGGAGTGGAGAGAACTTGTTGATCCTTTAGATCCTGATTCTGCTGAAAAGTGGGAAGAATTTAACTTTGAATTGGCTTGTGCTGAATTGTGTGGACAAGGGCATTATTCTATGAGAAGGATTGTAGAGATTGTAACCCCGGAGGAGTATCAGGAATGGCTGGCAGGTAAGCAATCATTTTATAAGTCAACTGTAAGAAATACAGATAATGACCCACGTAAAGGAGAATTATTGACATATGAAATTGAAGATAGAAAAGCAGAATTGTCTGACTTATTCAGCACGGCATTATCAGATGACGCCAGTGATGAAGATAAGTTGATAAGATTGAAATATGTATTTTTTGATACCGGTTCAGCTTCCCTGGATGAAAAATCCAGATATGAGCTTGAAGAGATATCTAACATACTAAAACAAAATAGCACTGTCAGAGTTGAATTAAGAGGACACACAGATAACACTGGAGATCCTGATGCCAATAGAAGTCTTTCTGATCAGAGAGCAGCATCAGTTAGAGATTTTCTCGTTTCTAATGGAGTAAGTGAGTCCAGACTTTCATCGGTAGGATTTGGCCCGAGCCTTCCTATCGAATCCAATGAAACTGCTGAGGGGAGAGAAACTAATAGACGTACAGAATTGCGTATAGTTTCTAAGTAATAATTAAAAAGTAAAAAATACCGATCACATGTCTGATGTAGTAGCTAAAACAATTACCACTTACAACGATGAGGTACTAACCCAGGAAAGAGGTTTTGACGATCATTTTCATGAACATCATCATGGAGATAAATATCAGTCTAGCTTTATTTCTCACTATGTTTTCTCCATGGATCATAAGATCATTGCCCGTCAATTTTTGATTACGGGAATGATTTGGGGTCTTATAGGTGCGGCAATGTCTGTCGTATTTAGACTTCAACTTGGATTTCCAGATGAAAGTTTGGCATGGATAAAACCATTGCTAGGAAAATGGATTGTAGTTGATGGAGCCGGTATCGGAACACTTGCACCGGAGTTTTATTATGCCCTGGTAACCATGCATGGAACCATACTGGTGTTTTTTGTATTAACTGCAGGATTGAGTGGAACTTTCAGTAACCTGTTAATTCCATTGCAATTAGGTGCTCGGGATATGGCGTCGCCATTTCTGAATATGTTATCCTACTGGTTCTTTTTCCTTGCTGGGATCGTAATGTTTTATTCATTATTCATAAGTACAGGACCATTTTCCGGAGGATGGACAGCATATCCACCATTATCTGCTCTCCCTCAGGCCTCAACCGGCTCAGGTGCAGGGATGACACTCTGGTTGGTGAGTTTAACATTCTTTGTGGTTTCGGTATTGTTAGGTGGTATCAACTACATCACAACAGTACTTAACTTAAGAACTAAAGGAATGTCACTATGGAGAATGCCATTGACAGTATGGGCTTTCTTCATCACAGCAATTATAGCATTGTTATCATTCCCCGTTTTGGTTTCAGGATTCTTTATGTTGATGTTTGATAGAGGGTTAGGAACGTCATTCTTCTTAAGTGAAATATTTATACAGGGTCAAGCACTTGAAAGAGTGGGTGGTTCACCAGTACTTTTTCAACACTTGTTCTGGTTTTTAGGACACCCTGAAGTATACATCATAATTCTGCCAGCGATGGGTATCGTATCTGAGGTACTTTCAGTACACTCTAGAAAACCTATTTTTGGTTACAAAGCGATGGTTTACTCAATGTTGGCAATTGCCTTCCTTTCATTTATTGTATGGGCTCACCATATGTTTATGTCAGGAGTTAATCCATTCATTTCTAATTTCTTTGTAGTATTTACATTGATTATTGCAGTTCCGTCTGCTATAAAAGTATTTAACTGGATTACAACTCTGTATGGAGGTAACATCCGGCTCAATTCACCGATGTTGTTTGCAATAGGTTTCGTATCAATGTTTATCTCTGGAGGACTTACCGGTATTTTCCTTGGTAACTCTTCAATTGACATTCAGATGCATGATACATATTTCGTAGTTGCTCACTTCCATATTGTAATGGGAGTTGCGGCGTTCTTCGGAATGTTTGCAGGAATTTACCATTGGTATCCAAAGATGTATGGAAGGTTTATGAATGAAACACTTGGTAAACTTCACTTCTGGGGTACAATTATAGGTGCATACGCAATATTCTGGCCGATGCATTATATAGGAATGGCAGGAGTTCCCAGGAGGTATTACAGATTTGATACATTCGAGTCATTCGCACACTTTGCCGATATGAATAAATTTATAACCATTGCTGCTATCATAGTATTTGCAGTTCAAGTGGTTTTTGTTATAAACTTCTTCTACAGTATATGGAAGGGTAAGAAAATGACTGAGAAGAATCCATGGAAAGCCAATACACTTGAATGGACAACACCTATAGAGCCACTTCATGGTAACTGGCCAGGTAAACTTCCTTCTGTAGAAAGATGGGCTTATGATTACGGAAAAGATGGAGTGGATTTTACACCACAATATGTTCCACTTGCTGAAGGTGAAAAAGCAGGAGACAGTCATTAATAGATATTGAATTAAATGGCAAGAGTAAAAACAGATACATTACAGCAACGTAGCTTTTCCAAGAAGGATGACTACAGCATGCTCATCAAGTTAAGATTGAGTATCGTAGTTGTGTTTACTTCAGTCTTAGGATACATTATTGCTGCTGGTGCTGCTTTTTCCTGGACACAATTGATATTGTTGATTTCAGGAGGGATGCTTGTAACCGGAGCAGCCAATGCTTTGAATCAAGTATTCGAAAAGGATTTTGATGTCCTGATGGCCAGAACGAAAGAAAGGCCTATAGCTGCCGGAAGGATGAAATCATCTGAAGCTGTAATGTTTGCCGGTATTTCTTGTCTGGTAGGGATTACAATTCTATCCTCTTTTAATCCATTAACCGGGTTGCTGGGGATGATCTCTTTAATTATATATTCATTTGTATATACACCATTGAAGAGATATTCTACTATTGCAGTTGCGGTGGGGGCAATACCTGGTGCATTACCGGTTTTGATTGGTTACACAGCTTTTGGTGGTGAGATAACTATCCTGGCAATTGCATTATTCTCCATCCAATTTTTGTGGCAGTTTCCCCATTTTTGGGCGATAGGATTTTTAGCATTTGATGATTATCGAAATGCCGGTTATAAACTATTGCCTGAAGTAAATGGGGAAATAGATAAAAATATAGGTTTGTACGCAGGACTATATGCATTTCTCACAATTCCTGTGGGCATCTGGTGTTTCATGGCAGGTTATGGTAGCATTTCAGCATTGATCATTACTTTGATCAGTTCTACTTTGTATGCCTTATTCTGCTACAATATGTACAATAAGCATAATAGGAAATCAGCTTTATTACTCATGTTTAGTTCATTTTTCTACTTACCGGTGGTTCTTTCCGGTTACTTAATTGGACTATAAATTTAACTTGAATGGATACAGCTGTGACAATAGAAAATAAAAGAATAAAAAGAATACATCCTCAGAAGTTTGCCTTGTGGCTGGCTATGGCGAGTATTACGATGATGTTTGGTGCGTTTACAAGTGCCTACATCGTAAAGCATGCTGCTGGAAACTGGTTAGATTTCAGATTACCGGATATATTCTTCATCAGCACGATGGTGTTGTTGGCTAGCTCTATTACATTGGAGTCTTCATACAGATCCTTTGTAAAAGGCAATGAAAAGGCTTATAAATCTTTGCTTGTTATTTCTGGAATCCTTGGAATTGCATTCGTAACATTTCAATATATGGGATGGAATGAATTGTTTTCCATAGGAATTGATCTTAAGGGGAATCCTTCAGGTTCATTTCTGTACTTAATAACAGGGGTTCATGCTGCTCACATATTAGGTGGAGTAGCTGCAATAACAGTAGCTTGTATTCATGCTTTTTCATTAAAGTATAAGGTAACCGATCAGAGAAAACACAGATTCCAACTGGTTGTCCAGTATTGGCATTTTGTGGATCTACTGTGGATTTACCTCCTTTTATTTTTATTATTATATAAATAGGAAGAGATATTAATTTAGTTAAATGGCAACAGATACTTTAGTACAAGAAGATATTCATTCAGGCGGGCAAGATAATTGGTCCGGTGGTAAGACACCATTTAAAGCGAGCTATGGTAAGCTCATGATGTGGTATTTCTTATTGTCAGATGCATTTACATTCGCTGGTTTCCTGATTGCTTATGGAGCATTAAGATTTAGTATGCCCACATGGCCTGTACCGGACTTTGTATTTAGTTCATTTCCGGGAGGATTACACCATAAGCCACTATTTTTTGTAACATTTATGACCTTTGTTCTGCTGTTCAGTTCATTTACCATGGTAAGAGCAGTACAGGAGGGACATCGCGAGAATAAGAAAGGAGTGGTATTCTGGATGTTTTTAACCATATTGGGAGGTATAGGATTCCTCAGTTGTCAAGCCTGGGAATGGAATACATTACTAGGTAAGGAACACATGACAATTACTAAGAACCCTTTCGGTACGCATGCAGAATCAGGTGTATACCTTACCGCTGATGGTAAGGCTGAAGGAGAAACCTTTGAAGCTGGAGATTCTTACTTGATACATAAAGCAGGAGCAGGACATGGAGATGATGCTGCTCAAGGAGATGATGCAGGTCATGAAGGTGAAGGAGATCACGCTGAAAGTCATTATGAAGGACCGGGAGAATACGGAGATGCTGTTGTTGATAAGGATGGTTTTATATTGAGAAAGTATAAAGTACTGGAAGGTGAAAATGCAGGTATGATCAAGAGTGAATCTCTGGGACCTAAAGCATTTGGTGCTATTTTCTTTTTTGTTACCGGATTTCACGGATTCCACGTTTTCTCAGGAGTCATTTTCTTGATCATCATTATGCTCAATGCAGCTACAGGCCTATATGTGAAGAGAAAAAATGGTTATGAGATGGTGGAAAAGATAGGGCTGTATTGGCACTTTGTAGATTTGGTATGGGTATTTGTATTCCTGGTATTTTATCTACTTTAATTTTAATTAAATATTATAATAACAAGCACTAGAAATAATTAGAGATGGGTTTATCATACGAAGAATCTAAAAAAGTTGCATTAAGAGTAATCTCGATACTAGGGGTGATTACCATAGTGGAGGTAATTATTGCACTTCTTGGCAAAGGTTATATCATCAGTGGTTTTCACCTTCCATGGTGGTTTGTTGGAATCCTGATGATCGTACTAACTGTTACAAAAGCATACTACATTGTTTATGAATTTATGCACATGAAATATGAGGTGCCTTCATTAGTTAAATCAGTATTGCTTCCTACACTTTTACTTGTATGGGCAATAATTGCTTTCTTCTGGGAAGGAAGTGACTGGAAGAATAGAAGATCCTTAATAAACGATAAAAATAGTGAAGAAGTTAAGAGTGTGGTTCCTGAAGGGAGCGACATACGACCCTTTCTTCAAGAAGATTACAATAGACATTAATTAATATGAAGGCGGATTTATTCCGCCTTTTTTGTTAAACCCATATCATACCTCTTTGTTGTATAACTACAATGTGTAGGTAAAATGCTTACATTTCGTTTTTCACAGCAGAAATTAATAATGAAAATAATTACCAAAATTGCTCTTGTAGGATTAATCGTCGGATTCCCTCTGGCATCCTGGTACTATCTTAATAATGGACTTGAATATAGGAGACAAGCACTTAAAGATCTCGCTCCTAAGGGACAATGGACCATGGAAGGGGTTGATAAGACAGATATAGAGTTTTATACCAATGTGATCTTCTGTGATAGTCAACTTAGAGATAAGATGCAGCAGATCTATGATCAATATGCTGCAAGCCCTACTTTTCAGATGATTGAAGTAACAGGCGACAAGAACTATCAGGCTCCATGGAAGTCAATATATGTCGAAGATTATAAAGGATGTGGAGATGATGAGATTTATTTGCTCGATGTAGAAAGTCAATTAAGGAATACTTATACAGGGGATGAAAAGACTTTAGGGAAACTGGTAGAGCATATTGCGATTGTTTTACCCAGGGAAAAAGATCCCGATATAATAGTAAAGAATCATGAAGGAGAATAAAGCATTAGCCACAAAACTTAATAGAATAGCATGGGTTTTTTCAGCTATAGTGCTCATGGTCGTAGGGCTTATGCGTAGAATTAAAATTGATACTTCAATTGATTTTAGTTTTTTGCCTCCATTGCATGCCAGCTTAAACGCTGTGGTAGCCGTACTTTTAGTAGTGGCCCTTTATTTTGTCAAGAAGAAAGATATTGATAAGCATAAGAAAGCCATTATAGCTGCAATGATATTTTCTGGATTATTCCTTCTCAGTTATGTCATTTACCACATTACAACAGAAGAAACTCGATATTGTCAGGAAGGGGCCATTAGATATGTGTATTTCTTCTTTTTGATCACACATGTTATTCTTGCTGCAGTTTCATTACCATTTATTTTATTCACTTTTATTAGAGGATTTACGTACCAGGTTGCTGCACATAGAAAGATGGCCAGATGGGTATGGCCAGTCTGGTTTTATGTTGCGATAACAGGACCGATATGTTACTTAATGTTGGCTCCTTGTTACTAAAAACCTTATTTTTGTAATCTAAATCGTTGACGATGAAGACCTGGAAGTGGGCAATTTTATTTTTATTGATTTTAGTAATGACAACTATACCATTTGCAGAAGCGATATCCCAGTGCCCTATGTGCAGAATGGCAGCTGAGTCTAATCTGGAGCACGGAGGAACAGAGGGTAAAGGACTGAATACAGGAATTCTTTACATGTTATCATTACCCTACCTTCTAGTTCTCACTATTGGTATCATTTGGTACCGCAATAGAAAATTATCACAACTAGAAGAGCAATAAAAAAAGCCTTCCCGGTATACGAGAAGGCCCTGTCAAGGTTAACCCATCATTTCTCCTCAGAATGAATGGGTGTAACCGATACCCAATGAAAACCCTTTATTCTTTAAATCAAGGTCAACAACTGTATTGACCAGATTACTCAGTCCGTGTTCATAAGCTATTTCACCAAAGATTTTTCCTTGTCCCACTTCTTTCTGTAGTCCTGCACCAATGGTTGCGGCAACATTCCATCTATTCAAGTAATTGTCAGAGAAATTAATATCTATAGAAGGCAGGTTTATATCAAGAAGTACCCTGGCTACAGGCTGTATTGAGCCACTTGCAGCATAAGAAGTGGTTATACCACCTATTCCATAATACTGCAGATTTTTGTCTCCCATTGTATATTTTAACATCACTGGCGTTTCTATATAATTTATATTAAAATCTGCTCTTGCTTCTATAGGAATATTCAACCCCAGGATATTAAGATCAAGACCCTGATCAATACTGAATCCACTTCTGCTGTACTGGACGCCACTTACAACTGAAAGTGCATTGGCCAGTCCGTATTCGGTTCTTATTCCGATCTCAAGTCCAGTCTCCCATTCCATGGGTATGGCTGATTCGATGATTCCATTTCCCGATGTGTTGGTGATGGCAGTTCCTATTCTGATTCCTGTTGACCATTGTGACATGCCTACCTGAAGACTGAAAATAGTCGCGACTAAAAGGGTAATTAGATTTTTCATAGGTCCGTGTTTTTATTTATTGAAAGACGGACCTTTGATTACAATAAGTACTAATAAAGGGTTAACAGATGCTTATCATAAGCATAAGAGAAATACGAAAATGTTATAATTGTTAAATGATACACTTGGAGTGCAACCTTTTAAGTAAGAATCCGTCTTTGCCGATTTTCAGTGGAATAATGAGAAAAGAAGGTTTCTTAAAATAATACCTTTGATATGAAGTCTGATGGACAAGCCCAAGAAAAATTCATTCCTGGAATTTTAATCATCTATTGACGCCATTACCATCTGACGGAACTTCCAGCTCGTAGGATCATTTAATGGACCACTGGTTTGTTTAAAGATTAATCCAATGATTTTCTCTTCAGGATCCGCAAAATATGAAGTATTAAAATAGCCACCCCAGTCAAAGGTTCCTTTACTTCCTATTCCTCCTTGAGCTACTCCCTGATCAGTTATAACACCGAAGGATAAACCATAATACTTGCTATCAAACCAGAATAAATCACCTACTTGATTTTTCATCATGGTTTCGATGGTTGTCCTGCTTAAAATACGGATTCCATTGTATTCCCCACCATTCAGATACATCTGTAAGAATATCGCATAGTCTTTCAATGTGCTGCTCAATCCCGCACCACCTGAAAAAAATGATTTTGCACCTTTGATAGGATAATCCGGGTCATAAAACGTAACTGGAAACCTTGACCATTGATCATCTTTTCTTTGATGAACGGTGACCATGCGGTGAGCTTTATAATCGGGTAGATAGAATCCAGTATCTTCCATTCCCAGAGGCCCAAATAAATGATCACGGAGATAGACATCAAATGGTTTACCTGAAACAATTTCGATGAAGTATCCTAAAACGTCCAGACCTTCACTATAAGTAAATCTTTCTCCCGGATGGTGATGCAGTGGAAGGGAGGCCAGTTTTTTTATGTTTTCAGCAATGGTAACTGGCTTCGTTGTAAAAAGATCCACAATACCAGCATCAGCATAAATTTTTCTCATACGCGGATCACCGTCAATGACTCCATAACCTAGACCCGATGTATGGGTAAGCAAATGTCGAATGGTGATGGGTTTATCAGCGGGGATGGTACTGTAAGTGCCATCTGCATATACACTGTCCAATACTTGAGCATCTTTAAATTCTGGAATAAACCTGGAGATGGGATCATCCAACCTAAACTTCCCTTCTTCCCACAGCATCATAACAGCTGTTGATGTAATGGCTTTGGATTGAGATGCAATCCTGAAAATGGCATCTTCGGTTAAGGGTTTACCTGTTTCAACATCAGCTATTCCATATGCTTGTTGGTAAATGATCTTGCCGTCCTTTACTATCAGAGCTGCAACCGCAGGAATTTGATCTTCGTTAACTGCATTTTCCAACAACTGGTCAATTTTTGCGATTCTTTCTTCTGATACCCCAGAGCTGGTTGGTGTAGCATATGATAAAGGTGATGAGTATTGAAGGGATTGTGTCTGAGCACCAGGCCCTATTACGAAACAGAAAAAGATAGCCAGTGAGATATAT
>JABDLO010000407.1 GCA_013002995.1 Saprospiraceae bacterium
TGCTGACAGGACGCCGTCCTGTATGTTAAAATTTTTACATACAGTTAATCAATATGCATAACTTGCTGCTAACAAGCCACTTATAATTTTCACAATTTTTATTGGATGCCGTCCTGTCAGGAAGAGTTCCTGACAGCAGCCCATCCTGACAGGAAGAATTTCTAATTTTAATGACACATATCGGGGTTGATATTTCCCATTTGAAAATCCAATAAGGTAGGAACTTCCACTGCCAGGCCTCTATAAATCAAAATTGCACCCAGAATCAGATGCATCAGCGGGTAGATTCTCTTATATGCGAAACCGCTTCTCAACCATTTTAAGGATGTACCTAGCATTAGGAATAATAGAGATGGTAAAGTCCCAAGTCCAAAAACGACCATAAAAATAATTGCCGGAATTATGCCTCCTGATGTTATTGCTCCTGCTAATGCCAGGTAAACCAATCCACAAGGAATGAGGCCATTAAGTAAACCTATAGAAAATGGAGATGAATTAGCTTGCCTGGAAAGGTATAGGCCAATTCGTTTCTTGATCTTTTTATCCCAATGAGTATACAACTTCCATTTAAAAAACAATCTTTCGAAATCGAATGAAAAGAGAAACAGCAAGACAAGGACCACACCAGCAATCACAGAAAAGGTTTTCTGGAAACCGCCCATAACAATTCCCTGACCTAGAAATCCAAATACCAGCCCCAGGCCGGCATAGGTTGCAATTCTGCCAAAGTTATACTTCAGGGCATGCCATAATTTTGACCAGACATTTTCATCAGAATATCTCGAAACGCCCATTGCCAGAGGGCCACACATGCCCATGCAATGCAAACTTCCAAACAATCCCAATGTAAATGCTATATAGATCATGCTGAATTGATAAATAATCCTTCTTCCTTGTAATAGGACCTTACACCATCATTCCATTCCACTTTTACAACCCATCTCCCGGACTTTAAATCGTTTGTATCAATCTCAATCGATGGTTCTGAAATATTATTGAAGTTCTTTTTTAAATCCCTCCATTTATTGTCCGGCCGATAAAGATTAACGATCACATCAATCTCATTCTTTTGAGGACCAAAATCAAGAACAATCTTATTGTCATCTGTCTGGTACCTGATGTATAGGTCCCTTACTAAACGCTCCCTGTTCTTGACTTTGTCATAGTGGGTCTGATATGCAATGTCCTTGGCGTAGTAGTCTTCCACTACCAGGTGGTGATCAATCTGTGTCGATCTGTAAAGCGTGACAGCCAGCCAGCCTACATAAAAAACAAAGAAGATAAATATGCCCGTGCCCCAGTTAAATTTCTTCATCATAGATTATTTCATCGGACCAAGGAATGAGGTGGAAGACTTGTCCAATAGTTCTCCATCACCATAAATTTCAACAATAATTTTGGTTTTTGTTTTAGGAAGTTCTTCAGGATCAATCTTTATAAATAACGCTCCTTCTACCCTACCATGTTTGATGGTCGACGGAGTAGCGCCAACCATCTCAATTCTACCTTCTATATTTTTCAACCTGAATTCCAATTGCACTTCCATGTCGGTCTTATTCATTACCTGGTAGTTGTACAGGTTACTAACCGTTCCATCGTCCTGTTTTTGAAATAACATTCCAGGCGTTCTTAATAGCAACACCTCAACCTGTGTTCTCGATATAAACAAAAATGACTCTAATGCAATCAGGATTAAGAGAACTGAACTATAGGCTATGGTTCTTGAATTGAAAATTTTAGAAACCCCGGTTACGATACCTTCATAACTGGCCCACCTGATCAATCCAGTTGGCTTTTTGATCTTGGTCATTACCTCATCACATGCATCCATACATGCTGTGCAGTTCACACACTCAAGTTGGACACCATTTCTTATATCAATTCCCGTCGGACAAACCTGCACGCATAAATTACAGTCAATGCAATCCCCCTTATTGCTCTGATCTTCATTTTTCTTCATTCGGCCTCTCGGCTCACCACGTTCGAAATCATAATATACGGCGAGTGACTTTTTATCAAGAAGCACCCCTTGAAGACGTCCATATGGACATATAGTGGTACAAACCTGTTCTCTCAATTGCGAGAAGACCATATAAAATACAAATGAGAATCCCAGCATGGTGAGGAATCCCTGGAGGTGCATGCTAACAGGTTCCGTAATAATTTTCAGCACCTCATCTGTCCCAATAATATAAGCGAGAAATGTATTAGCAATCAATACAGCGATAAGAAAGAAAATGACCTGTTTACTTACTTTCTTAATGACCTTATCGGCATCCCAGTCTTGTTTATTAAGCCTTCTCTGAGCATTGGCATCACCTTCAATCCAGTATTCAATCCGGCGGTACACCATCTCCATAAATATCGTTTGGGGGCAAACCCAACCGCAAAACAACCTTCCGAAAATGACAGTAAAAAGGGTGATAAAGACCACCAGGATCAACATGGCAACTACCATGATGTGAAAATCCTGGGTTCCTATGTGTACTCCGAAAATGATAAACTTACGTTCCAGGATATTAATCAACACCAATGGTTCCCCATTGACCTTGATCCAGGGAAGCCCGAATAGCACTAGTAGAAGAAAATAGGAGACCCACTTTCTATAATTGTAGAATTTACCCTTGGGTTTCTTCGGATAAATCCAAATGCGCTTACCTTTTTCGTCTACAGTAGCCAGTGAATCACGGTATGATTCGTGATCTACTGTATCAACTTCTGGTGTTTCCATATTTTATTATTCCCTAATCGCCGGTATCGGATTCTCCACGCTCGTAAAGTTCACCTTGCCTCTCTTTTTGATTTGGAGGATTGGTACCTTCAAAAGTAAGGATATAGCTGGCTACACGTTGCATAGCCTGGGGGCTGAGTTGTGATTGCCATGAGATCATTCCTTTCTCAGGCACACCA
>JABDLO010000433.1 GCA_013002995.1 Saprospiraceae bacterium
TTCGAGAGCTCAAACACTTTTTATTTCTTTACGCCTGCCCGATCTGAATCATTCAGGCGGGGAATTATAGTACTTTTTCCTCTAAAAGAAATAAGGCCATTTGCATTAGAAAACAATTAAGCTTTAAAGTATTAATTAAACTAGTGGAATTCTTAATTATCTAAATAAGTTATATCTCAAAATGCAATAAATGGCTCTGAAACCATCTTTCCAATTGATCTTTTTACCCTCTGCATAAGTCCTGCCGTAATAGGATATTCCGACTTCATAAATCCTGATATTAGGGATCTTGGCCACCTTTGCGGTTACCTCCGGTTCAAAACCAAAACGCTTTTCTTTTAAGTTGACAGATTTAATGATTTCAGACTTCCACAATTTGTAACAAGTCTCCATGTCTGTCAGATTTAGATTGGAAAGGGCGTTGGATAAGAATGTTAAAAACTTATTGCCTATGGAGTGCCAGAAAAACAATATCCGGTGTGGGTTGCCACCCATAAACCTGGATCCGTAAACGACATCCGCAAATCCATCCAGAATGGGTTTTAAGAGCACATTGTATTCTTCCGGATCATATTCCAGGTCTGCATCCTGAATGATTATATAATCTCCAGTGGCGATATTAATTCCTGTATGTAAGGCAGCACCTTTGCCCTGATTGACCAAATGGTTCTCAAGTCTGATATTATGATCCGGATGTTCTTTAATGTATTTTTCAACATTCGTTACCGTCTCATCAGTAGAGCAATCATTGATGATAACCAATTCCTTTTTCATCTGTCCTGGCAAGTTTACCTTTAAAACTTTATCCAAAATGAGGTGAATGGTATTCGCTTCATTGTAGGCGGGGATAATAATTGATAGTGTTTTATCCATTTACGAGGACATCCTTTTTAACTTTGCAGCGTTAAAAATAGATCATTCTAAAGAAATGTAGAATATAGATGGAGTTTAATCAATTAAGAATCAAAAAAATCGTCCTGGAAACGGAGGACACGAAGTCATATTATTTTGACATTCCGGAAGAGCTGAAAAAAGCTTATCAGTATAAGGCCGGCCAGTATATTACCATAAAACACACCATTAAAGACGAGGAAGTAAGAAGGGCATATTCCATCTGTACTCCTGCTCATAGAGGTGAGCTTGCAGTTACCATTAAGCGGGTAAAGAAGGGGGTGATGTCCAACTTCTTTTTTAATGAAATAGCAGAAGGAGACGTAACGGAAGTGGCCCCACCAGAAGGAAAATTTACCATAGTACCCGATCATGACAGGTCAAAAGACTATTATTTTATTTCAGCAGGAAGTGGGATCACTCCGGTGATAAGTATGATCTCCACCATATTAGAGGAAGAACCAAAAAGCACCTGCTTCTTACTGTATGGTAGCCGCAACGAAAATCAGATCATCTTTAACAGGAGCTTGGATGAGCTTGAAAAGAAATATGGAGATCAGTTATTCGTAACCCATACATTAAGCCAACCGAAGAAAACCAAGAAGTCAGGTTTTTCAGGGCTGATCGGTAAGACATTTACCACATGGAAAGGAGAAGCAGGCCGGATATCTACTCATAAAATCAAAGAATTCATGAGTAAGAATCCTAACCGGAATGATAACATCGGTTATTATCTATGTGGCCCCGGAGATCTTATTGAAGTTGCTGAGTCATCTTTACTGGGTATGGATGTACTTGAAGATCAAATCAACAAAGAGTATTTTTCAACAAAGACAGAAACCGTCTCAACAGGTACTGAAGCAGTTGTAAAAATCACTTTGGATTCAACCGTTCATTCAATTGATGTTCAGGAACAGGAGACCATCTTGGAGGCTGCATTAAGACACAAACTGGATGCTCCATATTCATGTACCAGTGGAGCATGCAGTTCCTGCCTCGCCAGGAAATCAAGCGGAGATATTAAGATGGATGCATGTTATGCACTGGAAGATGATGAAGTAGAAGATGGCTTTATATTGACCTGTCAATCCAGGATATTATCTGAAACAGCAGAAATCACCTATGATGTTTAACCCGGAAGAGATATTAAGCACTACTAAAAAAGCGGTTGCTGAGGCGGCTACTTATATAAAATCAGAAGTAGGCAAAGTTTCTGATCATGACGTGGAGGAGAAAGAGTTGAACTCACTGGTTTCATACGTCGATAAGACGGCAGAAGAAATGCTGGTTAAAAGTCTAGGCACGATATTACCTGAAGCAGGATTCATAACAGAGGAAGAAACGGAAGATATAAAAGACAGGAAGCTCACCTGGATCATTGATCCGCTTGATGGCACTACGAATTATTTACACCAGATTCCGCATTTCAGTGTATCTGTGGCACTGCGATATGAAAGCGATGTTGTTATGGGATTGGTCCACGAAGTAATGGGAGATGAGCAGTTTTATGCAGTTAAAGGGCAGGGTGCTTTTATGAATGGCCGGCCCATTAAAGTAAGCGGTAAATCTGGATTGGATCAGGTATTGGTTGCGACCGGATTTCCTTATACCAATCAATACAATGTTGATGCATCATTCAATAGATTAAAATCTTTTCTGATGAAGTCTCGGGGTATGAGAAGGATGGGGTCAGCAGCCCTTGATCTGTCTTATGTGGCCATTGGAAGGCTTGGCGTGTATTATGAGGGTAGCTTGAACGCCTGGGATCTTGCAGCAGGTGCTTTAATTGTAGAGGAAGCAGGAGGAAAAGTAAGCGACTATAGAGGGGACAGAGGGTTCTTAGATTCAGGAGAAATCATAGCTTCAGCACCTCAATTCTACGATGAGGTAATGGAGATACTTCAGGAACAATGATGGATTGATCGATAAGGGGGTAATTGTACTCGAAAAAATGGCATTATTACTTCTAGTAAAACTATCTTTGATTTAAATCGAATAAACCGGTCTTATTGAATACAGCAGAAAACATTAGAATAGCTCTTGCATCCAT
>JABDLO010000452.1 GCA_013002995.1 Saprospiraceae bacterium
AGTCGGGAACTTCGACCTCCGAGTCAAAGGTGAGTGGCGATCCTCTGGCGTGGATGGGATGCGCCAACCTTACATATTAAAGAGGATAATTTATAAATAGTAATTCGAGTAGCGTGAGATGACTGACCGGTGCGTAGCATCTGATTGACTAAATGTCAATCAGAAGGGAAGGAACCACGCCTCCGGCGTGGATGGGATGCGCCTGCCTCACGCAAACGAAAAAAGCCCTCCAAGGAGGGCTTTTCGTGTAGCGTGAGGCAGGCTTGAACTGCCGACCTCAGGATTATGAATCCTGCGCTCTAACCAGCTGAGCTACCACGCCTGTTAACCTCCGAAGCCTTGGCGAAGGAGGTGTTTATTTTCGGGATGCAAATATATAAACATTTTCAATTCTACAATATCCTTTTTACGTTTATTACTTTCAAGAAGATTGGTAAAAAGCACAAGAAAGTATGAGTCCTTATTACCATGTAACAAAATTGATATGGATACAAGTTCTATTTGGTTTCAAAAGATCTTATGAAAAAGCGGTTTTAACCACTTTTTACGCACTTAATTTCATCATATACTGTGCATTGTCTAGGCTTTATAATACTTATCCCTCAATTTAAATGCTACCCTTACCAACAATATAAGCGCCGGAACTTCTACAAGAGGCCCAATGACCCCTGCAAAGGCTTGCCCCGAATTTAATCCAAATACAGCAATAGCTACTGCGATGGCCAATTCGAAATTATTTCCTGCAGCCGTAAAGGAAATGGCTGCATTTTTATCATACGTTGCTCCCAAGGCCTTGCTAACAAAAAAGCCAATGAAAAACATAATGGTAAAATAAATGAGCAATGGAATGGCTATGATAACAACATCCATTGGAATTTCCACTATTAATTCACCTTTAAGAGAAAACATGACTACAATAGTAAAAAGCAAGGCGATCAAAGTCATGGGTGAAATGGTTGGTATGAATTTAGTAGTGTACCATTCTTCTCCTTTCATTTTTACCAATATAACCCTGGTTAATATCCCTGCGAGGAAAGGAATTCCAAGATAAATGGCTACACTCTCAGCAATCGTTGCAATGGAAACATCAACAATGGCACCTTCAAATCCCAATAGTGGAGGCAGCTTGGTGATAAATATCCATGCATAAAAACTGTATGCAAACACCTGGAAAATACTGTTCAACGCCACCAGCCCAGCTCCGTACTCACTGCTCCCTTCTGCCAGGTCATTCCATACCAAAACCATGGCAATACACCTTGCCAGGCCTATCAATATCAAGCCTACCATGTATTCAGGATGGCCTTTTAAAAAAATGATTGCAAGGGTAAACATCAGAATTGGTCCGATCACCCAGTTTAAGATCAAAGAAATCGATAAGATCTTTACATTCTTAAAAACCTTTGGTAAAAGGCTGTAATTGACTTTTGCCAATGGAGGGTACATCATCAGGATTAGTCCTATAGCTATTGGAATATTGGTCGTTCCACTTGACATTGAATCGATGGTATCTGCGAATGAAGGGAACAAATACCCTAATCCGACTCCTATAGCCATTGCCAGAAAAATCCATAAGGTCAGGTAATTATCTAGAAAAGAAAGCTTTTTCATTTTATATTTTCAGTTTGATCCTTTTATCGTATTAATTTCTTGTTCAGGGTTTAGCTTTTCCTTTGCACATTTAACAGCATAGAACATCTCACGTGCGATCTGTCTACAGCGTTCATCATATGCATTTTCTGCAGAAGGGGTGCCATCAAATTTTTTAGGATCTTCATACTTAATAGAAAACCTTGCATCCGCACCAGGGACAAATGGACAGGCAGCATCAGCATTGTTACAAACCATGATGGCAGCAAAAGCTGAAGTGGGATTGATCGGGTGGTCGTATTTCTTTGAGAACATTTCAATTGGCTCATTCGCCTCACTTAGACTGACTCGGTATACCGGATTACTGTCAGCTCCATTGCTTTCCACTTTGAATCCTGCTTTTCTTATGGCTTCAACAGCCCTTGGAAAAAAGGCTGTGGCCTCTGTACCTCCGGAAGCAGTCATTATATTTCCAATGTTGTAATAAGCAGTTGCAGCTTCTAGCCAAATTTGACCCAGATGGCTTCTACGGGAGTTGTGCGTACATATGACCGTGATACTTAGATCTTTACCAGCTTTCTTTTTCTCATAAATATATGCCCCAAGCTCCTCAAGTTGTTTTTTGCGATCTTCAGTTATCTGATCAGCCTCTGCTTCCAGTGTCGAACAATAATGGTCTAGAGTTTTATAAAATACAAGTGTTTTCATTAATAATTTAGTTATTAGAAATTGTGGTAATTAATATTATTCAGGTTGATTATAACAATATTCATCATCGTTATTTTAGCAACATTCCTGATCAAGCACATAGGAATCAAACAATCCATTGAAGAGATTTTGAACCCTTCGCCATTGCTCAGCATCTATGCAATAATTGATGCTCACCCCTTCAATGGTACCTTTAATGATGCCTATGCTTTTTAGCTCCTTTAAATGCCTGGAAATAGTTGATTGAGCAAGTGGTACTTCGTTCACTATATCACCAACGATGCATTGATTCACTTTCAATAAATGCTGAATGATGGCTATTCTTCCCGGATGAGCCAGCACTTTTGCAACAGCGGCAATTTCATTTTGTCGACCCGTAAAGTTTTCAGTTTTAGTCAATCCCATTGATGATATATTTATTTATTGCAATATTACGATATAATACCAATATAGTTGTCAATCTGATACATTAATCAGGGTATTATTTATGTTTAGTAAAAAAATGAGAAAGGTTGATATGAAAACCTACCTGGATAATCCAGAAACCTACGAATTGAGAAACGGAAATCGATCAGATGCTCCTGACTGCCCTTATGGAAATAAATATGAATGGATTGGTTATGATCTCGAAGCAAAGGAGTATGTCAGGTTTACGAAGTCAGTATTTAAATTATTGATTTCTAATACTTTTAAGGCCTGAAATTTAAGCTTTTTTAAAAAACCTATCTGATATTACAAGATCCGTTATCAATGTAGATCATTCCCTCAGGCTGAAACTGAGCTTGGCTGTTACCATCAGAATCCTTAATATCCCAGATAAGGCACTCAGGATTATCAGTATTTCCAGATGAAGACTGAAGAACAATGATCCAATTCTCGTAAACCATTTCACCGGATTCATCTGAAATTATTACATCTGCTTCCATTTCTACAATTAAAATATCATCCTCACACCTTGTTATCTTTTGACCAACTGTCAAATCCCATCCTTTTTTTGATTGAATTGAAGCATGTCCATTGACTTTACCATTTTCCCATGCAAGCAAGGTAGCCTGAAATCTAGCCCCCCGTACACCATCACCAAAGCGAATATCTATATTTTGAGAAGGGTGTATAGCCCTTAAAATGAAATTAAAATC
Organism: Saprospiraceae bacterium; assembly: GCA_013002995.1. GTDB lineage: Bacteria > Bacteroidota > Bacteroidia > Chitinophagales > Saprospiraceae > JABDLO01. Next base: position 3,438 of record JABDLO010000452.1, read on the forward strand.
TGTTTCTCTATATTGAGATGAATGATCATGATCTTGAATGATGACCGGGTTATTGGTTTTTTTATCCAATAAATATTCATCGGTCGTACAACTCATTATGACCACAGTGCAAAATATAAATAAGGAAGTTTTCATGGTTAGGGGTTTAATAATTGAATTCTAATAACTAAAGTTACATCATAAAACATTGTAAATCAATAGTTAACACAAAATAGGAGTGAGTTAAAGTAAACTAATGACAAACGTGAAGGATATATTTGCAGCAAAATAATGTCTATAGATATGATTAAATGGTCAAAGTATTATGGGCGACCTCACTGAGGCAGATAACTTTTAAATTCATTGAACTATCTTACAGTTATCCCTCCAGATTTATAAATTTTTCCGACTCAGCAATTACTATTCATTAAAGTAAGACAGTCATTTTCAGGTCAACTTGGGATCAGTGATTTTAACCGTTGCGTCGATGAGTTTAAAACATCTTCCAGATAGCAAATCATATGGGATTAATGTTTTATGACTGCTTCAATTTTGACTCACCTTTAAATAATTGGAATGTTTCTAATGTGACACAAATGTTCAGTATGTTTAAAAACTGTAGGAAATTCAATCAAAATATTTCTTCTTGGAATGTTTCAAATGTAGAAAATATGGAAAGACTTTTTTACTCAGCAAATTCTTTTGATCAAAACCTTGGATCTTGGGATTTGTCTGGTATTAATTGGAATCCGATTGGATCTCCAGATGGATTAGAAAATATGTTGGATTTTTCAGGTATTTCACAAGAAAACTATGATCTTATACTTGAGGGATGGACAACAAATCCTAATTTACCTACAAATTTACTTCTTGGATCAGCAAACATGAAGTATTGTTTTAGTTCACATTATAGAGATATACTGATCAATTCTAAAGGATGGACAATTAATGGTGACATACATTCTTGTCCTCCTTTAACTTCAATTCAATCCAACAACTGTTATTCAGGAGTTAGTAAGGATATTTCTCCTACATCAGGTAACAACAATGAAGAAGTTCATTTTTATGACTCTAACAATAACATCATCTGCACCATCAACGCCAATGGCAATAACATGGGACTGGTGGATGTGGATGTATTCCTTTCTTCCACCGATCGATCAGCTAATATCCCTTACATCAATCGGGATATATCCATAACGCCGACTATTCAACCTACAACTCCCGTTACCGTCAGGATATATTATACAGCCTCAGAACTTGCTGCCATTCAAAGTGCTGATCCCAATGTAAATGGAGTCCAGGACCTTGACTTCTCGAAAACATCAGTTGCCTGTACCGGTACTTATGGAGGAAATGGTTCCCTAGATTTACAGACTGCATCTGGAGATTTTGGCACTACTGGAGATGTATACATTGAATCCGATGTTTCTTCTTTTTCAACTTTTCACGCCAGCAGTCAAAACCTTGTTCTACCCGTTGAATTTAGCTCCCCATTGAAAGCACTAATACAAAAGCAGGATATCCATCTTAATTGGAGTGTAATCAATCAAGTCAACAACGACCATTTTACCATCGAACATAGTACAGACGCCCAGGACTTTTCTTCTATCGGTACCGTTGATGGTGCCGGAACTACACAACAAGAAATGTCCTATGAATTTATCCACCGTGATCCACCTTCAGGCATGAATTACTATTGCCTGAAACAGGTGGATTACGATGGCTCTTTTTCATATAGTGATGTGGTATCCGTATTAATGGATCAGGATGTTAAACCGAAAATATTTCCTAATCCATTTACATCAGAACTCACCTTTTCAACTCCAGATTCACAAATCATTTCCATCTTAACCGCCCAAGGAGAAGAAATCATCAGGAGACCTGTATCAGGCAATGAGGTATTTAATCTTTCAGACCATCCTGATGGCATTTATTTAGTGAGATTTCAACGATCTGGAGAGGTGAAGAAGGTGGTGAAATTATCGCGATGGTAATTAATCCATGACAGGGCTTGGAGCCCTGTCATGGAAATTATTACCTGATTTTATATTTAGTATTCCTTTTATCTCCCTCTTTAACAATCATCTTTTTCTCAACTCCATATCTCAGATCTCGGCTTGCAGTTGCGGTAGAGATATCCTTGAATACATTGATATAGTCCTTTCTTGTAAAAGATTCCAGTTGGACTATTTCTATGAAATAGGATATTCTTTCCGAGGCGGTATTGAGTCGATTCTGTAATCTTAAAAGTTCATCCAAAGACTCATTGATGGCTGTAAGTATAAATTCAATAAATCGAGTGGACTTACCTTTTTTATCGGATAATTCAAGTGCCTTGTAATAGGCTTTTTGCCTATCCTTAATAATGGTTTCAAAAGGAAGAAATTCAAATAAAGGGTATGCCTTCATCAAGATCAGTGTCTGCCACAATCTTCCCATCCTTCCATTTCCATCCATAAAAGGATGGATAAATTCAATTTCGTAATGGATGACACAACTTTTAATCAATACAGGATCATCTGAAGTATTGTAATACGCAAATAAATCCTTCACTAAGGATGGCAAATGTTCCGGTGGAGGAGCAACATGAGCAACTTCTTTCCCTTTTACAATTCCCACTGATTTTGATCTGAATTTTCCAGGATGATCTATCAATCCTTTCATTAAAAGTTGGTGCGCTTTGAGAAATGACTTTACGGATGACGGATCAAATTGTGGGATTTTCTCATAAACATCGATGGCATTAATCACCTCAACAATATCTTCTTTGGGCCCTATAACTCTTTTGTTTTCAATGATGGCAGTAATTTGCCTCTCTGATAATGTATTGCCTTCGATCTCTAAAGATGCTTTGATAGTCTTTACCCTATTTCTTTTTCGCAATTCAGGTGAAGGCCGGTCAAGGTGATGTGCGTTTATCTCACCTATCTTTTCTGATATTTCAGTAATGAGGTTAAGAATGGTATTGGTTATGTCATATGGAGGCTTAATGATACTATCATTTGATACTATCACAATATACGCATTATAATGTCATAGCTAGTCAATTTTCAATACAAACAACTCCTTTTAGATACTGAAATATCTGGGTGACCTCTCTGAGGTCGGTTTCTTTTTATTTGATGAACAAACATACGATAACCCCTCTGGGGTTATGATTTTTAATCTTTGAAAAGTCTATATGTATGAACTCTGGATCTGCGGTTTTAACCGCTGCATTGATGGGTTAAAACCAATGATCCAGACAGAAGTAAAACAAATTCCTGACAGGACTTAACGACCTGCCAGGAATATTCATACTAAATCCTTCGTTCGATCGGGATGACTACGGCCTTCACGGGATTAGAAGACTCGAGGTTTTCGTTGAATTCTTCAATTAATGGGAATAAGCGGTCGATGTTCTCATCCTGGGTAAAGGAAAACAACATCACCGATCGGGTGCTATGCTTTTCTCCGGGAAACCAGGAAGAAGCAATGGTCAGGGTATCACTGCCTTTAAATCCTTCAATATCTGAGCTACTGAAATTTTCTATACCAGCCTTTTTGAATAGCTTCAAAATGTCTTCTTCAAAAGCTTCTACTGTGGTGACTATGAGGAGTTTCATAATTTAAAGGTTAAAAGGTTAAAAGGTTAAAAGGTTTAAGGGTTTAAGGGTTTAAGGGTTTAAGGGTTTAAGGGTTTAAGGGTTTTAGGTTAAGAAGTTTAAGCATATTTCTTTCTTTCTATCAGGTAATATACCAATGGCACAACCAGCAAGGTCAGGAAAGTACTGACGATGGTTCCACCCATCAATGAGATCGCCAAGCCCTGGAAAATCGGATCGAATAAGATCACAAAGGCACCAATCACCACCGTACCAGCTGTCAATAAGATTGGCGTCGTCCGTACTGCACCCGCTTCAATCACCGCTTCCTTCAAGGGTACCCCATCTTTCAATCGGATGTTAACAAAGTCAATCAGCAATACCGAATTTCTCACCATAATCCCTGCAAGAGCAATCATCCCGATAAATGATGTAGCCGTAAAGAAAGCCCCCATCATCCAGTGACCTAATACAATTCCTACCAACGACAACGGTATGGCCACCATCATCACAATAGGAGTTTTGAAATTCTGGAACCATCCTACAATCAGGATGTAGATCAAAAAGATCACTCCTATAAATGCTATTCCAAGATCCCTGAATACCTCCAAGGTTATCTGCCATTCTCCATCCCACTTCACCGTGTAATCATCTTCATAATCGGGTTGCTGGATGTACAACTCATCAATGTTATATCCTTGTGGCAATGTCAGTTCCTTTAACTTCTCGCCCATTCCAAGAATAGCATAAACAGGGCTTTCCAACTTACCTGCCATATCAGCCAATACGTACACGACCCTCTTTTGATTCTTTCGATAAATGGACTTGGGTTTCACTCCTTCTACCACATCTACCAATTCAGAAATTGGAATCATTTGCCCTTGTTGGGACTTCACTTTCAGTTGAGCAATATCATCGGTGGAAGATTTTTCCTCCTCCTTCAGATCCAATACAATACCTACCTGGTCAATAGATCGCTCCTGGTTCAATGTACTGACAGGACGATCCGTCATCGCAATATTGAGGGTGTGTGTAATTTGTTCCGGAGATATTCCGTACAACATGGCCTTCTCCTTATCGATCACATATGAATACTCTACCTGGTCACTTTCTACCATATCATCAACATCAACCACATCAGTGGTATTGGCCAGCAATGTATTTACTTGCCCGGCCAGTTTCATCTGTTCTTCGTAATCCGGTCCATATACTTCCGCAACGATTGTAGAAAGTACCGGAGGTCCCGGAGGAACTTCAACCACTTTCACATTTGCATTGTACTTAGCTGCTATCCGTTGTATTTCTGGTCTGTATTCCTTGGCCAGGTCATGACTTTGTGCAGTTCTATCGTGCTTATCAGTTAGGTTCACCTGGATATCAGCCGTATTGCTGGCACCCCTCATATCGTAATGCCTTACCAACCCATTGAATGTGATGGGTGCAGAAGTGCCAACATAAGTCTGATAATGAACAACCTCTACCTGATCCGACAAGTACTGCCCTATTTCATTGGCTACAGCATTGGTGCGTTCGAGCGTTGACCCCTCCGGCATATCAATGACCACCTGGAATTCATTTTTATTGTCAAATGGGAGCATCTTCACTGCCACAGACTTGGTAAAAAACATCCCCACAGAACCTAGCAATAAGGCAAATGTGATCAACAAGAATGCCCACCTTTTCCATCTGGACTCTATCAGAGGTTTCTCAAACCATGCATAAATCTTGTAGATCATGGTCTGATTTATTTCAACACCTTTTTCTTCTTTCTTATTCTTTTTGTCTTTTTCCCTGAGGAAGATTAATCCGAGGTAAGGTGTTATGGTCAACGCCACAAACAATGACAAGATCATGGCAATTGACGCACCTATCGGCATGGGAGACATATAAGGTCCCATCAATCCTGAAACAAAAGCCATCGGTAAGACTGAAGCGATTACTGTGAAAGTAGCCAGGATGGTCGGGTTCCCTACCTCATTGATGGCGTACAGTGCCGCCTGCTTGAACGGCAGGCGTTTCATCTTGAAATGCCGATGCATATTCTCTGCAATGATGATAGAATCATCCACTACAATCCCCGTTACAAATACTAAGGCAAACAAGGTGATCCTGTTCAACGTATAATCCAGCATGTAATAACTCAGTAAGGTCAAAGCGAAGGTGATTGGTACAGAAAGGAATACCACCAATCCACCTCTCCATCCCATAGCCAGCATCACTACAAAGGTTACGGCTATAATGGCACCAATCAGGTGGAGCAATAACTCTGACACTTTCTGAGAAGCAGTCTCACCATAATTTCTCGTTATTTCAACATGGACTTCATCGGGAATCAATGTTCCTCTCAGGTGATCCAACTTATCAATTACGATATCTGCGATTTTCATCGCATCGGTTCCTTTTCGTTTGGCAATAGAAAGGGTTACTGCCGGGTATTCTGAAGGGTATTGTCCAGCTTGCTCACTAGCCAGTCCATATCCGAATGAAACATAGTTCTCGGGAAGTTCCGGACCATCAATGATCTGTGCTACTTGCTTGAGGTATACCGGTTGGTTTTTGTGGACACCAACAACCAGGTTTTCTACATCTTCTGTGGTCTTGAGGAAGTTGCCGGTTCTTACAAGAAACTCCTGATCTTTCTTGTCAAAGCTTCCTGCAGAAACTTGTTGATTATTCGTCTGGATCATCTGGCTGATCCCCAACACATCCAATCCCATCTCTGACATCTTAAATTGATCCATGATGACCCTCAATTGACGACCTCGTCCTCCGATCAACTTGGTAAT
>JABDLO010000466.1 GCA_013002995.1 Saprospiraceae bacterium
TGTGAGTCCTTGCCTAGGCCCGATAAATGCAGGAAAACTTCTCTTGGAGGGCGTAAATCAAGGAAAACTTAAGCTTTTCTGGTTTCAGGACTTTTCTTTACCTCCAGAAGAAATAAGTGTTAGTGACATAGTGGTCTTTGAGAATGAAGAAGATGATTACTTTCAATGGGAAGAAAACGAGTTATACTTTGAGGGTGACCTTATTGCATACGAAGGAAGAAAATATGCAAGTATCGAGGATAATAACGAGGGAAATCCACCCGATCAGTCCGACAATTGGCAAGAATATATAGAGGCTCTTGAGTATTCCACTTACCTCAATTCATTCATGTTCGACCCAACTCGTACAGAACAACCTGAATACCTTCATCTATATCTTCAGGATTCAAATGACGAGTTCAGTATCCCCAAATATAAGGCCTCCTTCAAGTGGGATGAGGCTATAACATTCCTCAACAGCAATAATTTCGTTTGGTCAAACGTAGAAGAAGGGGGGCATCTGGCAGGACCAATATTCCAGAGTTATTCCACTGATTTGTATCTGAATGTAGCCAAAACTGCGAATATTCCTCTGAAGGGAAAAGACATTTCAGAAACCTTGAGCAATACAAAGTGGAAAGTGTATCAAAATTTGGCACCGGAGTTTCAAAATGAAATTATCATAGCTTACAGAGATGAAGGGGTAATGACAAAAATGCCTGTACAAAGGGTCTTAGAACTAAACCAGAATGAAGACCCTAAATTCTTACTACTTGGTGATGCAATATCCTCTGGTACTGCTTTTGGAAAAGAGGACCAACTGACTTCGAATCTTCAAAATGTTGAGAAGATCCAAACAATTATTTATGAAAAATTTGAACCCTTGGATTCACTAATATTGATCCAAGGGGATGGTAGGTCTAAAATGCCCATTTTCACTTCTGGAATTTCCCTCGCTGATTGGGGATATTTTATAGATATCCTCACAGAAGAAACAAAAAACGGGAATTGGACTCCCTACATTTCTGCTGATCTTAAACAGGAAATGAGTGTCAGGGATTTTGATTTCAGGATGATGATATATGAAGAAGAGGCAATAGATTTTGCATTTGAAAATGATCAATGGAGCAAAACTGTTACCTACTATTTCGATGATGTCGTGGAGTACGCGGGGTTAACATATACTTCCCTCAAGGAGAACAATGTAAATCACATGCCAACTCAATGGCCAGAATACTGGAGTGTGGTAGTTCCTGAGGATGTTGAATATTTCTATCCGGAAGATCTATGGGAAGTACTCCTTGTATCCAGAATGGCATTTGAAACCACTGGAAAAATCCTATCCATTACTCCCACAGCATTCTGTTTGCAGGTACCTGGTCCAATCAATCCATCGGGAGTGAAAAAAGAAATCGCCTGGTACAATCTTATGCAAATGGAGTCAATGGGTGATGAGGTCATTGATTCGATTCTTAACATCCTTAAAGATCATGAATATCATGCGGATATATTGAGTTTGGGACCATTCATGGTAGCCAATAAATGATTCTTTCGGATGCTTAATTAACCTCCTTTTAGCCTGTTAACCTCATTTTTAAGGTCCATGACAATGGATGTCAGCTGATCCACAGAAATATCGGGACGATCTTCGGGAGGATCCGGAAATTCCACACTGATATAAGCCTTCGAAGACCAGATTTCCAGGATCTCATCAGGATCTGTCTCATATGAGGAGTACTGCTTGTTATCTGAAACCAAATACAGTTTACCCTTTTCCTCAATGTAATTGAATACCCGTTTGAAAACCACTCCTTCCTTTTTGGTTACGAGCAAATAAGTCTTCCCATTCTTAATATCATTCACTCGTTCTACATACTGACCAATGATGATAGTTCCGGGTACAATAGGTAGCATGGAATCACCGGAGATCTCAAATGCCCTGTAGGTACCGCTATCAGAAAGGAACGGGAGCTTAAATCTTGGGAGTTCTTTAATAAATTCAGGATCAGAGTATCCATTTAAATAACCGGCAGCCGCCTTTTGTGGAACCAACTCTATATTCTCCTTATCATCTTCATCTACGGTAATGGAAAGAACCTTGAAGCGAGTAGATCCTGGTTCAGATTGACTGAGATCAATTCCCACCAAATCATCTACCGAAACATTGAAAACCTCTGAAAAACCGATCAGCTTCTCAACGGAAGGTTCAGCTCTTCCTTCCTCATAGGCGCCAATAAGTGATCTTTTTAATCCGGTACTGTCTGCCAGGTCTTGTTGTGTCCACCCTTTTCTCTTCCTCAGCAACCGTATGTTATCCCGTAAAAGTGTCATGGGCTACTAATTTATATAGCTATATTACTAATTTTTTTAGTTAACACCAACTTTTATTCCTGTGAAACGCTCTTTTTATTGTTATGAATTACAGTTTATTCAACCGTTTCCAATGATCAAACATCCCTGAAAACTAACTAATCAGTGTCATTTTATATTTTGTATATCTAATTATTTTAGTATATTTACTAATATATTTAGTATTATAGATAAAAGTAGCTTTATAGGGATACAGCATTGATTATAGAACCACCAAATCGATCGATCATTCATATGGACCTGGATGCATTTTTTGTATCCGTTGAGTGTCTTCGGGACAGTCGTCTCAAGGGGATACCACTTATAATAGGAGGAAAAAATGGTCGCGGGGTGGTGGCTGCATGCAGTTATGAGGCAAGGAGGTTTGGAGTTCATTCTGCAATGCCATCCCGCCTGGCGCTTCAGCTATGTCCTGATGCCATGGTGATATCTGGAGATATGGAAGCTTACACCAAATATTCAGCTATGGTGACTGACATTGTTCGTGAAGAGGCACCATTGTTTGAAAAAGCTTCTATCGATGAATTTTATATAGATGTTACAGGAATGGATCAGTTTTTTGGTGCATTCAAATGGGCCCGGGAGCTTAGAAGGAAGGTAATTGAAAATACCCAGCTTCCTATTTCCATGGGACTTTCGGTAAATAAACTTGTATCTAAAGTAGCAACTGGTGAATATAAGCCGAATGGGGAGAAGCAAGTACCTGCAGGCAAAGAAAGGGATTTCCTTGCTCCTCTTTCAGTAAAAAAGATCCCTATGGTTGGTGAAAAAACCAGTCAGTTTCTGTACGACATGGGCATCCATACCGTGGGCACTCTGCGTAAGATGCCGGTAAAAATGTTACAAAGTGCTTTTGGCAAAAACGGAGTGGATCTGTGGAACAAAGCCAATGCTATCGACTCTTCTCCGGTAGTTGCATATAGTGAGCAGAAGTCCATATCAACGGAGTGCACCTTCAGCA
>JABDLO010000494.1 GCA_013002995.1 Saprospiraceae bacterium
AGGTAAGATAAACTCGAGCCTGATACTATCAATACCCATAGAATTGGAACAGATTGGGTTTCCATTTATTGAGTTCAATAAAATGGGTTCTGTTTCTCCATTTGTCACTTCAAGTGGCAATGAAACTAAATTTGACTCACAATTCCCGTTAATAATATTAGCATAAATAGTATCGGTAATCGAATTATATGTATTAGGAGTAAAGATGGTATCTGTTCTTAGACTGTCTCTAAACCATTGAACCAATCCAGATTCTAAACCTAATATTTCATTTTCTTTAGTCGTTAAGTCAAACTCTGCTGTTGATCCATTTATAACACAAATGGTATATAAAGAAGGTTCAACTATATTAAGTCCTTTAATTAATTGGAACGGAAGTGAAGAAGTACTAACGTTCTCATCACACAATAATTCGTATTCAAAATATCTGGTTAAAGAAAATTTCAGACTATCGTAAGAAAAAGAAAGAGGAATAGTTAACAGCTTAGCAGCATCATTATAAATAAAGCTGGAACCAGCTCCATTCCAGCAAACATCGATAAACTGTGAGTTCCCTTCCATAAAACCCATGAAGCTGTCAATAATGAACTGATTCTCGTATTGTACAGTAAATTTGTAATCAAAATTATCACTTGCCTTATCTGTGTTGACTATTTCAATCTCTGTGCAATTCTCTTTACAAAGAGAATTTGAGGCACTAATTACCTCAGCTTCAGTAGGGAGTTTGACATCAAGTTCAATAGAAGCATTACCTACAATACAATTTTCTATATCTCTTTTTGTTACTGTGTATAATCCTTCATCTCCAAACTCAACATTCATAATTTCATAAGTAGGTCCGGAACGATCTCCGTTTGGTCCTGTCCAACTCCAAGATCCTGTCGGGTTTGTCCCAAATTCTTGTGCAAAAAAATAACCTCCTTCACAAACTTTAGACTCAGAGCCAGGAACGATGATTAGAAAGTCTTTTTCTATACCTTGAGATTGGATATCAGTTATTGAAATAATTTCATCATTATTCCAGGTTTGAGTATAAATTACAATTGACATAAAAGTTGCACCATTTGTACAGCCTTCAAAAGTTACCGATCCAGATAAATCATTAGGTGAAGACTTTTCGATTAATCTGGTTTCGATTGGAGCACCTTCAATCCATAACTCTGCATAAAAGAAATCCCAACACCCCTCCCCCATAACTCCAAAACAATCTGGAGATTGGCTTAAGGGCATTCCATTACAATCTCCACAATCACTAGCAGTCTCTTGAGGTCCAGAAAGCAAATAACTAATTGAAATATTATAAAAACTAACATTAAATAAGCTTATTCCTTCTGTTGAAAATACTGCATGTCCATTTGAATCCCGATTAGTTAAACTACCTCCAGTCACCTCAAAAATATCACTAGGAGGTACACAACCACTACAATTAGCTGTCCAGCTAATTCCTTCTTGACTAATTCCTGATGTTGACCCTGGACTCTCATCAAATGATTCATTAAATAAATCTATCCAATTTTGAGAATTAATTGGAGTAAGAATTACTATTGAATAAAAACCCATCAGCACACATCTTATCAGATAACTCCTACACATGGAGCAAATTTATAATATCTACACATATTTTTTTCTTAAATATTTAATACTTCAAAATTTATTAATATTCCACTGAATGAACCTTTTATTGATATATGAATTATTTTTGCATCCTTTTATATTTTATAAGGCAACTATTATACTATGTCACAATTGAGCGAACAGGAAATCGTACGTCGGGAAAATATGCAGAAACTTATCGATCTGGGTATTGATCCCTACCCTGCTGATGAATTTCCGGTCAATACAACAACCATTGAAATCCAGGAAGGATTCAAGGAAGGAACTGACGGATACCAAAATATAGCCATTGCGGGCAGATTGATGTCCAGGAGAATCATGGGGAAAGCTTCATTCGCTGAATTGCTGGATTCTGAAGGTCGCATCCAATTATACATCTCCAGGGATGACATCTGCCCGGGAGACGACAAAACCATGTACAATACGGTCTTCAAGAAATTAATGGACCTCGGTGATTTCATAGGCATTAAAGGTCATGCCTTTTATACCAATATGGGAGAATTAACAATCCATGTTACTGAATTGAAATTACTTGCAAAGGCTTTACGTCCTCTTCCAGTCGTAAAAAGAGATGAAGAAGGCAACGTATATGATGCATTTACCGATCCGGAACTAAGATACAGAAGAAGGTATGTGGACCTCGTGGTTAATCCTGAAGTCAGGAAAGTTTTCCTTCAGCGTAGTACAATGTACAATTCCATGAGAGAATATCTCAATGAAAGAGGATACCTGGAAGTAGAAACTCCTATTCTACAACCACTTTATGGTGGAGCGGCTGCCAGGCCGTTTACAACCCACCACAACACCCTTGACATGAAACTTTACCTAAGGATCGCTAATGAGCTGTATCTCAAGCGATTAATTGTAGGAGGATATGATGGGGTTTATGAATTCTCCAAGGACTTCAGGAATGAAGGAATGAGTAGATTCCACAATCCGGAATTCACACAGATTGAGCTTTATGTAGCTTATAAAGACTATGAATGGATGATGAACCTGGTGGAAGAAATGGTAGAACGGGTTGCACTCGACTTACATGGCACCACCAGGGTCCAGGTAGGAGATAAAGAAATAGATTTTAAGAGGCCCTGGAAGCGGTACACCATGTACGAAGCCATTGAGCATTTCACAGGAATCGACATCTCAGAAATGGATGAAGAAGAGTTGAGGGCAACTGCCCATTCACTCCATGTACCAGTTGACAATTCAATGGGTAAAGGGAAATTGATCGATGAGATCTTCGGTGAAAAGTGTGAGGGTGACCTTATTCAACCTACATTCATCACTGACTATCCTGTTGAGATGTCACCTCTCGCCAAAAAACACAGAACCAAAGAAGGGCTGGTTGAGCGATTCGAAGCGATCTGTAATGGAAAGGAGATCTGTAATGCCTTCTCTGAATTGAATGACCCTATTGATCAGAGAAATAGATTTGAAGAGCAACTGGAACTTGGAAAACGAGGTGACGATGAAGCCATGGTGCTGGATGAAGATTTCTTAAGAGCCCTGGAATATGGAATGCCACCTACTGCCGGACTCGGCATAGGAATGGATCGTCTTGCCATGATCATGACCAATCAGAATAGCATCCAGGATGTATTATTCTTCCCACAGATGAAGCCGGAAGCGAAAAAGAAGGTATCAACTGTTGAAACAAAAGAAGTTGTACAATTTGATATTCCTGACTTAACTGAAGAAGAAGAAAATGTTCTTAAACTATTAAAGGATCATGAAGGTGTTTTGGAACTTTCATCATTAAAGAACTTAAGTGGATTAAGTAATAAAAAGTGGGATAAATCTCTAAAAGGCCTTAAAAGTAAAAACCTGGCATTGGTCAAGAAAAATGAAGAGGGTTTATTCGTAGAGTTGGTAGGATAATTTAACTTGCTTTGACTTTATTTCTAAA
>JABDLO010000514.1 GCA_013002995.1 Saprospiraceae bacterium
CTTACTTGTTCCTGTACCAATAATATAATTCAATCTTAAATCGAGGCGTGTATAGTCGGTGAGCCTTTCGGCAAATGGTGGGTTATAGTCATAAGTAGTTACTCCACGAAAACTTGAAGAAACATAATCTATTGAATGAACCCTTTCCCCTCCTCTCCAATGAAAAGCTGATGAAAGTTTTAAATGTTTATTATTAGAAAATGAAAAAGTCTTTATCCATTGAGCATTGACAATATGTCCAAAAGCATATGTGTTGTCATATTTTTGTCCATCATCTAATTGGGCTTTGTTGTTTAATAAAGTCCCATTCAACCTTAGAGAAGAAGAGGAGGAAGTATTAAATTGATACTGAGCTTGCACTCCATATATAAATGATTCCTGGCCTTCCAAAGTGAATGAAAGAGGATTGACTTCCTGATTGTTTAAGTCAGAGTAAAAATCCTCATTGAAAGGTACGTTGTATAGGAGATGCAGGAATGCTTCAATCCTTATTGGTTTTTCATAAGAGATAGAAAAATTGAATGATCCGGGTCTTTGTAATTTTTGAGTACCGCTGAAGTAATACAACTCGGGTGTAATACTCATGCTATTCAACCTGGCTCGAGATTCCCAATCTTGGTAAGACACCTTCACTCCCGGTTCAATGGTCCATTGTTCTGAATAGTTATCATACACCACATCTGCCTGTAATTCCAGGTCTAGTAGATTAGTGAGATCCAGGTCCAAATTTAACCGGGTACGCGACATCACTTGATCAAAGTCATCAACCAAGTCAATTGAAGATATTCGGTAATTTAAGAATTGTGTGATCTCTAAGTACCCTATTTGTCGAAAGGCCATCAATGACCATAGTTTTTCATCCAATCTAAAGAATGTAGGAACCGATCCTTCAACCTGTGAGCCATTGAGTCCAAAACTACTTTCTCGAATCTCCTCTTTAAAACTATGATTTAAAGTCAAGCCAGTCACACCATCATCGCTGGAGTAATTCACACCAATAAACCCTACATCATTAGCATATCTGATCTCTTGAAGATCTTTTACTTCATCCCATAATTCAGGATCCTCAATTGCAGAATGATAATTATTACTCTTTCCCCACCCTCCATAAAATGAAAGCATACCATGATTCCAGTCTTTCACAGAAAACCGAGTACTGAAATCCTTGTAACTGATTTCTTCCTCTCCCAAATCTACACCCAATTTATTGAGTATCCCCAAAGTTGAGTACCGATAATTAAATAAAAAGCTGGTCCTTTTACCCACTTTTTCTATGCCTGCTTCCAATCCTATTAAACCCAAATTAATGAACTGCTGATCTCTGTAAGACTGCCTGAATTGAATATCAGAAATGCCCGCCATGGCATCACCTATATGGTTCATAGAAGAGGGGCTTGTATAATCCATTCTACCTATCACCTGACCACTGAGCATATTTACGCCCCCGGCAGATCTGGAAGACCGATCGGTGATGGTTCCGGCATTACTCAAGTGATTGGGGTTGACAATTTCTGCTCCGTATAGCGACCACTTTGTGTAATGGGGTGGCATTCCATTAAAGATGATAAAATTAGACTGGTCATTCAAGGTGGTAAATCCGGGAAACTTCATCAACAACCTTGAAGGATCGTCGAATGATGCCGGATAACTCAGGAAATGATTCCGTTGAAGTCTGATCACCTCTTTTTCCTGATCCCTGGATTCCATGATTTCAATGGGGAGCAGAGTTTCCTGGATCAGAGTATCCTGAGCATATATTCCTCCGACGATTATTACCAAAACAATAGTCCATTGAAACTTCATGAGCCAAACTTAAAAATAAATATCGTCAAGATGTGATAGGTCAATTTACTAATCCTTATATCGCAATATCAACATATAAATCATCTATGACAAGATCGTTAGTAATCTCAGAAAGATAATGTTCATTTTTTTTGGCACCATAGGGTGTAATAAGAACCCTGAATATTGATTTTTTGCTTTGTGTTTTGTCCAGAAAACTTTGGATTCTATTCCTCATTTTTCGGGCTTCAGAAAGAGACATTTTATAGACATCATTGTAATACTTAGCTTCAATGATGTTGATCGCATCGGGTCGATCCAAGATAAGATCGATCTGCGCCCCTTCACCTGTCTTTGTTTTATCTTTGAAAGAATAAATGGACCAATCTGTACCGGAGATTCCAAGGGCATATGCAATATGTTTGCTATGTCTGATGCATAAATTTTCAAAGGTGAATCCACTCCAGATATTGAAAGTTCGTGAATTTCCTAATCCTATACCTGATGTTACTCTTTTTGGCTTAATGTATTTATGATAAAAAATAGAGTATTCATCCATTAGTCTGTAGAGTACATCTTCTTTTTTCTTATCAATAGGTTGAATGGTTTTGATGAATCCACAAGATTCAAGTTCAGTTAATACTTTCGTAAAGCTACCTCCACTTTTCAATCCCGTTACATCTAATATTTCCTGGCGTGTAAGCCCCACATTTTTCTTACTTAGAGCCGACACTACTGTTATATGATGATCTGAATTTTTGAATAGAGCCGGATAAAGATTTTCATATTCATTATCAAGTGCAGGTAATTCTCCAAAGAAGAGATCATCCATAATCTGAGGAATACTCTTTCCCGGATCTACTGTTTCAAGATAGTAAGGAATTCCTCCTACCAGCATATACAATTGGGCAATGTCTTTCCGTGAAAGTGATACCCTGCGATGTTTAAGAAAGGACTCTGTTTCGTAAAGAGAAAACGGCTTCAGTCTTATTCGTTTTGTACTGCGATTATGTAATTCGCCTCGATTATTTAAGATATTTTCTGTAATCCAAGTTGACACCGAGCCACATACAACAAGAATGATATCATTTCTTTCCACACAGTAAGTATTCCAGAAGTGGCTGAGTGCGGGTACAAACTTTGCTCTCGGTGTATCCAACCATGAAATTTCATCCAGAAAGATGACCTTTTTCTTTTTCGTCTTTAAGCTGTCTATATGAAACTTTAAAGCTCGAAAAGCTTCTAACCATGAAGACGGGGGACTTATTGCAAGTAGTCCTGACTGAAGCATTCCCTCATAAAATACTTCAAGTTGATCCTCCATGCTATTGGTATTGATTCCTGAGCATCGGAATACAGTATGGCTTTTATAATATTCTCTGATAAGAAATGTTTTTCCCACCCTTCGTCTGCCATAGATGGTCAGAAATTCTGACTTCATACTATCCAATAGCTTCTGTAAAGCCTTTTGTTCGCGACTTCTTCCTATGATTTTCATTTCAATTTTCTCTTTAACTTAGCCAAGTTGATGTAAAAATACACAAACCTGGCTGATTATAATAATTATATCTGGCCAAGTTGATACATAAAAACAGCAACCTGGCTGATTTAAAATACTATAAATAGCCCCGTTGCTAAAATTATAGCCGCAATGGCCTCATGATCCACCAAGGTCATTATAGTTGATTCTCAATTAAAATGAATTGCTGCAAACCTGGCTGATTTTGTAATAAATATTCAGCCATGAGAATATTTGAATTAATTGTGTCGAGCATCTCCAGATCAACTAGGTTTAGAAGTATATTTTTTGATTCGGGGCCTGAAGGCACCACTCCGTAATATTGAACTGAAATGCACGGAACGGGGGTTTTACCCCCGATTGTTCCACAAATCTGGCTGTGTTTATTATCGCTAAAACAGCCGAAGTTTTATGAGTATTTTATGCTTCGGGGCCTGAAGGCCCCGCTCCGTGACTTTGCTTCAAACCTGGCTGATTATATAGTTTATATCCAGTCAAGTCGATACAAAACACTTTAATCTGATTAACTTACAGATCGTCAAATCAGCCAGATTAAAAAGTACCTTTTGTGCTTCGGGGCCTGAAGGCCCCGCTTCGAATAAAGTTATTTTTTAAACATCATTCCTGATCCGTGAATGGTTTCTGCCGTAGTCCAGGCTGGAAACCACATGTGATCGTTCCGCTCTTTTCCTCCTTCATCAAAGTCATAATAACCGATGCCAATCCTTACACTTTGCCAGTCCTGTTGCTGCATTTTGTTGAAATAACTGACAGGAATGGCCATTTCTGCTGTCGCTTCCTGGCCGTTCACTTTTACTTGATGCAAAATACCATCTGGGAGATCAGCAGATTCATAGAGAGCTCCTTCTTCATTGATGGTCAATAAGAGTGAAAGCCATTCCCTGTTCCTGCCATAGCCATTGTTCATTTCGCTGATCCTGGAAGGCCGGGCATCCAGGCCAACAATAATAACGTCTTGGGTCCAATGAGCGGACTCGCCGTTTCGATACCAATCATCGTCCGTCACTTTGACACCCACATATACATAATCTTCATCATAAGCGGTTGCAAATTGCATAGAGAAGTCTTCCTCACCATTGTAATGAAATGGATTCCTGCTCATATATCGAGTATCCAATGAAACCCATTCTGCGGTCCATTCAGCGAGCATTCCATCTACTACGATTTTCTTTTCCGGGCTTATCACCTCATACTTGTATTGAGGTAGGTAGTACATAGTCTGTTGCATCACCACATCTGGCTGATCTTCCTTTTCATAAGTTACTTCTGCTCTGATTTCTATGGGTGAAAGACTTGAAATATCTTTCATTTTTACATTGGAAATAGCAAGTGAAACAATTTCAACACTGTTGGGACTCACCTCCAATATCGAATCATCCATCCGATAGAAAATTTCCTGATGGTTGATACCTTCCAACTTTACTTTCATCGGTAGGTCGCTATCATTTGTCACTTTGATTTCAGCTGCCATTGCAAGTTGTTTCTTATCAGAAACATAAATGGGTGGTATCTGAACGGGGAACGGCCTGTTTCTCACCAGGTCCACAATTTCTTCTGTTACCACATTTTCATCCCATATGCCTTCAAGTAGGAGGTTGGCCAGAATGGGTCTCAGTCTTCCAGTATCGATGATAATGCCCGGCAAATACATTGTGAGGACGATCTTCCAGCAATGCCATCACATCATTCCATCGCTTGGTATCGTTCTGGATCCAGAGTGGTTGATGTAAAAAGACCAGCGTATGCCTAACATCCGTGTTTTCTTCTATTGTCTTTTTGATATAAGCATATTGCTCATCATCAATTGTACCTTTTCCTGTCCCGCGATAATTATCTTCTGAATTAAGGCATAAGAAGAGCACATCCTTATATTTAAAATGGTAGTAGGTCACTCCAAAGATCTCATTCCATTTTTCTTCCATGACCTTATTGGTGATATCGTGATTACCCGGAACGTAAAAGAATGGAGCATCCAGGTGATCGATGAATCCCATAAATTCCTTCCATTCCGCATTGAGGATGGTAGTATCTTCTGTATATCCTTCTATCAAATCTCCAACGCTCATCACAAATTCTGGTTGTAGAAGGTTCAATTTCTTAATTCCATCCAGGAATACCCCTGGTCTGTGTCCTCCGGTGCGATCTGTCACGATGGCAAACTGGAAATTGTCAGCCCCATTGTTCAAATCGAGGTTATTCCATGGCTTCTGGTTGGTGGGGATATCGATGATGATGCGGCCGTTGTCTTGTGCGATCAAGCATGAAATAATTGCTAAACAGAGTAGATTGGTAAGAAAGAAAGATTTCATAGGTATTGGATTTTGTATAGCTAGCACAAGATAAGGTTTTTGCTAAAGTGTGATTTAAATGATTTTTATGGATTATTAAAATCTTGTATGATGAAATTTAACTTATTGGTTGAAGACATATAAAGAAGATTTATAAGATATTTTTTTCATAAATATTCCAAATCAATGGAAAAGGTCCTTACTCATCCACAGAAATAAAATGAAATCGAATATTTTCTTCATAGGATAAGAGTGAATTAGACCCCTTTTCTTCATTTTTCTTATTTGTCGATCGTTAATAGTATACATTTAACATGTTGAATATCAAATACGACAAAGTAACTATGATGAAATTTGGATACTAAAAAATAGTTTTCTAGATTTATTAATATATTTCGTGAACTCAACTTAAAAGGAAGAAATGAAAACCAAAATTTTACTTTTTATCTTCAGCATATTAGCATTCTCAAATGTTCAAAGCCAATGCTGCACTGCTGACGCTTATGCTATAGCAGCCACTATAGATGACGACTCTACCCCTACACTCGTATCGGTAGATATTGTAACAGGGGATTTTACACCAATCGCACCACTTACTCCTGATCCTCCTGGATTTGACGCGGGAGGAGAAATTATTGATTGCTCTTATTATTTCACTGATGGAAGTGATATTTATGAAGTCGATTTAACGGATGGAACAACAAGCCTTGTAATATCCACCTCTGCACAGATAGCAGGAACAGGAACCTGGACAAGTCTGGATGTTGACCCTACTACAGATATTCTTTACGGATCAACCGCCAGTTGTGGTGCTTCCTCTTCATTGTATACCATTGACCTTACAGCCGGAACCATTTCTCTTGTAGGTACAACGAATGCGGTTACATGTGCCATTTCTGTGGTGATTGGACCTACTGGAGATGCGTTTTACATTGATCTAGTAAGTGATGCCATATATCCCATAGATTTAAGCACCGGTCAGCCTACAGGTCCGGGATTGCCACTTGGATTCGATTTGAATTTTGGCCAGGATTATTCTTTTGATTGTCCTGCAGGAACAGGAACTGTCTATGGTTATGCATTTAATGGTGGCACTTTCTCCATGCAATATGTAGAGATTGATCCTACTACTGGAACAACAACTCTTATTCAAGATTTTGCACCAGATGGAGTTGATCAGATCGCAAGTTTCGCATTTTGTGTTGATAATTTTGTTCCACCAATCCCAACAATGGGAGAGTGGGGGATCATCAGTCTTTCCATGCTCCTGATGATTTTTGGACTTGTTGCATTTCGTTCCAGAAAGAGTTATCACTTGTTAGTTAAATAAACTTTTAATTTCAAAATATAGATAAATAAAATGGCCATCTGTTATGGGTGGCCTTTTTATTGAATAAGAAATATCGACATCTTACTTTCCTAGAGTGCATTCATGTTACCCAATTACAAAG
>JABDLO010000001.1 GCA_013002995.1 Saprospiraceae bacterium
TGCCACTACAGAGCATCCTTCTATTGCATCAATGGCTTTCTGGCGGGCTTATTCATTCAACACATTTATATACCTAAGGAATATACTCATCAAGCCACCATTCATTATGTATTACCTCACTTTTCTACTTCCAAAATTGCAACACCAGTTAGAAAATGTCGGATTTAAAGTAGAAATAAAGGATGATCTCTTTACCCCTCCGTTCCAATCCCTTAAATTAGTCATTGCCACCAAAAAGTAAAATTATGACCTCATCTCTCACCCGTCTATTTGAAAGAGACCTTGACAAACTCATCAAAGAAGTATCGGCTTATCAATCGGAATCCAATATGTGGATCACCGACAAAGAAATCAGAAACAGTGGAGGGAACCTTGCCATCCACCTATGTGGCAACCTTCAACACTTTATCGGCGGGGTTCTGGGAAATACCGGGTATATCCGTAATCGTGATTTTGAATTCCACGGGAAAGATGTACCAAGGGATGCCGTTCTGGAGGAAATCGGCCGAACCAAATCTACAGTGCTTGATGTTCTTCACAATATTGAAGAACAAGTCTTGCAGGAAGCCTATCCACTTGAAGTATTTGGATTTCAAATGACAACAGAATTCTTTCTCATTCATCTTTCAGGACACTTAAATTATCATCTCGGGCAAATCAATTACCACCGTAGATTGCTGGATAAGTGAAGTAAAATCAAATAATACATGCCATTATGACATAATAATATCAAATTATAACCTATTGACTGCCAATAAGTCAGTATTTGTTATTGGTTTTTCTTCTTTTCCTATCATTTTGGCACAAAACATTGACTGGTACACAGATTGATCTGGTATGGATGTAAGATTAATTATTAAACCATTACACTAAAAACAACATAAAAATGATCGTAGCAAAGAGAAGGCCTGCAAGAAGACATCACTTCCCATTATGGGGAAATATTTTACATGATGTAGTGAATGCTCCAGTCAAAGAAACCGTTAAAGAAAATAAGAGATATACATACCCTGCTGTCAATGTGAAAGAGTATGATAATCAATTTATCGTTGATGTTGCGGTTCCAGGATATGACAAGAATGACATCCACATCAATTTGGATCAGGATCATCTGATAATATCCTCTGAGAGAAAAGGTGAAAAAGACTTAAACTTCAAGATAAGAGAATTCAATTACGGGACTTTCAATAGGAAATTCAGGCTTCCGGAAGATGTAGATGTAGAAAACATCACTGCTTCCTTTAAAGATGGTATTCTGAGCATACATATTCCGAAAGCAGAAGAGGTAAAGCCTCGTAAGATTGATATCAAATAACCCGATTTGTTAACCAAAAATATTTAAAAATGAATCTGATAAAATATAATTCACTTTTCCCAGAAAAATCTCTGGGTGGTTTTTTTGATGATTTTTTCAATAGAAGTTTGTCTGATATGGTAGGAACAGATTTCACATTCTCCAGCCCATCAGTTAATGTCATTGAAAATGAAAATGACTTTCTTGTTGAAGTAGCCGCTCCGGGATTGAGCAAGGAAGACTTCAATGTAGAAGTGGATAAGGATCACCTCATCATCTCTGCTCAAAAAGAAATGAAAAAAGAGGAAAAAGAAGGAAAATACACACGAAATGAGTTCAACTACAGTTCATTCACAAGAAGATTTTTCCTTCCTGAAACCGTTGATGGTGACAACATAGAAGCAACCTATACGGATGGTATCCTTAAACTGGTAGTTCCTAAGAGAGAAGAAGCAAAGGCCAAGGCTCCACTCTCTATAAAAATAAAGTAATCATGGTCATTATATAGGTTGTTTTCGCGGGCAACCACTGAGAATTGGTTTTTCTCATAATTGAATGTAAGGGTTCCTACAGGGACCCTTTTTTATTTTAATTTTTTTGCAAAACAAACAATCCTATTCACTTCTTTGAATCCAGTGGCCAGGTGAAATTGCTGACTCACTGCATTGATGATATCGGTATCAGATCCCATTTCTGTTGCTCCGTGCGTCCTTGACCATTCCTCACAATGGTGTAGTAACTTTTGTGCATAACCCATTTGCCGAAAAGGCTCACGGATGTAAATCCCTTCAAGGTAGGCCACGGGAGTTGTAGACGTCCCTTCTACAAAGTCTTTACGCATGGCCATATAAGCAAATCCAACCCATTGATCATCCTGTTTCATTAAAAAAGCGGTCTGTAATGGATCTCTATATACCCGGGAATTATTAGAAACTTCTTCTTCCATATTTACATCAGGCCATAACTCTTTCATCAATTCAGCCAAAGGTAAGATGGTATCAGGTGTTAACTCTTGGATATCCATATTATAAGGGCTCTAGTTCTGCATATTCATATTTCTGAATCAATTCAGCATCATTGTTTCTCACATTGCCTACTCTCTTAGGAACTGTATATGCCTCCATGATTTCATCCGGTGGTGGCTGGAGCATCTGAAGCAAGTCCTCCGGTGGTATATCCTGATCCAGCCACATTGATTCCTGTTCTCTTGCAAGGATGGCAGGCATCCGATCGTGAATCTTGCTCATGAATTTATTAGGACTCTGAGTGATCAGCGTAAATGTGTATACGTCATCTTCACCATCAGGAGGGCTCCACCGCTCCCACAATCCGGCAATGGTAAATATTTCCTCTGTTTTGATTTTGATGCGATAAGGATATTTCTCTCCATCCACTTTTCGCCACTCATAAAATCCATCAAAGGGAACAATACATCGTCTTTTCCTCATTGGATTCTTAAAAGAGGATTTCTCAAGTATGGTTTCCTTCCTGGCATTGATCATACGATACCCTATCTTCATATCCTTAGCCCAAAAGGGAATAAGTCCCCACCTAAAAAACTGTAAGTGATCTTTATCCACATTGGTAATTACCGGATGCATCTGAGTAGGTGCAACATTGTAATTGGGCAGTGGGTTATATCGTTCAAGGTCATCTGAATAGAAGGTTGCATTGAATCTTTCTTCCAATTCTTTTTCGGTTTTGGTAAGTGAAGATCGTCCGCACATATCAATATAATTTAAGAATTAAAGATAAGCATTTCGTTACTGGTAAACTTACTAATCAGGAACCGTTTCATGCAGGGAAGCGTGAAAAAACCATCTCATGTTGTCTTAAGATCTTCATGTAAGATCTTTAGAAACTTTAATCCAAATGTACTTAATGAAAGTGGAAAACATAGATTTATCGTCCCAACACCATATGATATAACCTGAAGATTTACCAATAAAACAATAATCTCATCTTGTAGGTGGACGCGCAAGGAAACAGTAAAAAAAAGCAGGGTACCATCATCGGGTGACGGTCCCTGCATAACCCCAAAAAACCAATTGAAAACAATCTATTTTACCAGACTCTCACTTTTAGAATGCTGGATTTCTTTAAGTGTGGCCTATTTTCTCAGTAAGCCACTTTTTAGTTTTATTCTCTCAATATATTCGAAGGCTGATTTCTTAAAAATGCAGAGTTGAAAAT
>JABDLO010000038.1 GCA_013002995.1 Saprospiraceae bacterium
CCACGTATCTACCAGGCTCCGGCAATGCCATCGAATAATATCCCATACTATCTGTCACTGTATGGAGATCGGTGCTTCCACCTGTTATGGTAACATTACAATAAGGCAGTCGGTAAGCATTGTTGCGATCACTAATGATACCCTCAATTGATTGTGAATAACTCTGAAAAGTACAGAAAACTGAAATAAAAATGACACATCCTATCGTTCCTATCTTCATCTTTATATTTTAACAACAAAGGGAAGGAAATCCTCTCTATAATGAAATACTGAATTATCATTATTTTACAATTATGAACGACGTGATTAACGATATTACTACAGAATACTTCCAGCTTCTTGAAGCAATGAAACCTTCCCCTACGGTGGAAGATTATAAGAGATTTGAGAGTAGAATTCCATTATTAGAAGAAATTTCAAGAATTAAGAATAGTGCCATTTCTGTATTTGATCTCTACCAGAAAAAACATTTATTTGCATCATACAATTTTGAGGATCTCCTGGGGAAAAAAGCCCCCAATCCCATCACCATGGAATACTTCGATTCAGTTATTCACCCTGACGACTATATCCATCTGTTGAAAGTGGGTATTAAAATGCTGAAATACAGCCTCACACTTAAAAAAGATGCTCGTCCCCATATTAAATTACTGAATGAATACCGGATTTTCACAGGACAGAATAAATGGATCAGGGTCATAGAACAACATCGGATGTTAGAGGTTGATGCCAAAGGCAATCTATGGCTTTCTATCAGCATATTGGATGTATCCCCTGACCAGAATCTGAACAGACCGACCATTAGCAGAGTATTGAACTCACAGAGTGGGGAATCCTTCCTTATCAATGAGACAATATCTGATCCTAAATCAACTCTTACCAAGAGAGAGAGTCAAATTCTAGGAATGATGGATAAAGGACTTTTAAGTAAAGAGATCAGCCATCAATTAAACATCAGTGTTCATACGGTCAATACCCATCGTCAGAGAATATTAGAAAAAACCCATTCTTCCAATAGCATTGAAGCCCTCAATTATGCCAAGAATGCAGGAATAATTTAAACAACAACGGCTTACCTTATTTCACATTTGATCATCTCCTTGTCTTCTATATACCCTTTCAGGGTGTCTCCTATCTTAACGGGGCCTACTCCTGCTGGGGTACCGGTATAGATCAGATCTCCTTGTTGTAGCTTGAAAAATTTTGAAACATAACAGATCAAGGTGTCGAAATTAAAAATGAGTTTGCTTGTATCCCCATTTTGTACTACTTCTTCATTTAGTACTGTTGTAAACTTAATATCATTGACATCTCGATCACCGATATTAATAAAATTGCTGATCGGAGCTGAATTATCAAACCCTTTGGCTATTTCCCATGGATGCCCTTTTTCTTTGCATTTCCACTGTAGATCCCGGGCAGTCATATCAAAGCCGAAAGCGATCTGATCGTAATATCCCCTGCCAAATTCAGGCTGGATATGTCTTCCATTCTTATTGATCTTCAACACGATTTCTCCCTCGTAATGCAGGTCTTCAGTAAAATCTGGGTAATAAAATGGTTTATTATTGACTAGCAGGGCCGTCGGTGGTTTCATAAATACGAGTGGCTCTGTAGGTATAGAACTCTTCATTTCTGCCGCGTGATCCGCATAATTTTTTCCGATACAGATGATCTTCATACTATTAGCATTTCTGCAAATGTAGAAATTGACAATATTTAAGAAGAGGATCAGCAGTAGAATTTATATATTGAAACTTCAATAGATAAAGATTATGACTCGTATCGCAATTATTCTCCTGTTCTTTTTTAGCCTGTCGGCAAATGGTCAGGATCAGGTAATCAATGAAATAGACCAGAAATCAACCTTTTACGGTGACATCGCACACCAGATCTGGGAATACGCAGAATTGGGTTACCTGGAAGAAAAATCAACTTCCTTATTACAGAAAACCCTTCGGGATGAAGGATTCTCAATAGAAAAGGGAGTGGCTGATATTCCCACAGCATTTGAAGCGAGTTTCGGGTCAGGATCTCCGGTCGTCGGAATTCTTGCAGAATTTGACGCACTTCCAGGGGTTTCGCAAGCTGCTGTGCCTGAAAGAAAAGAAATATCTACAGGAGGAAATGGACATGCTTGTGGTCACCACTTATTCGGCACTGGATCTTCAGCTGCAGCTATTGCAGTAAAAAACTGGATGAAGGACAATGGAATACAAGGAACCATTAAATTATTCGGCACACCAGCAGAAGAAGGAGGAGCAGGAAAGGTTTATATGGCACGCGCTGGATTATTTGATGATGTAGACGTCATGTTACACTGGCATCCTAGTTCGAGGAATGCAGCATGGGCAGCCTCTTCCCTGGCCAATAAATCAGCTAAGTTCAGATTTTATGGGCAAGCATCGCATGCAGCAGTTGCACCACACAATGGCAGGTCGGCACTTGATGCAGTTGAAGCGATGAATTACATGGCCAATATGATGAGAGAACACGTCCCTTCTGAATCAAGAATTCACTATGTGATCACCAGTGGCGGTGAGGCACCGAATGTAGTCCCTGCTTATGCCGAGGTTTTTTATTACGTTAGGCATCCGGAGATGCAATGGGTTAAAGATATTTTCGACAGACTGGTGAAAGTTGCTGAGGCAGCAGCATTAGGTACAGAAACCAGGATGGATTATGAAGTAATCCACGGTGTGTACAACCTACTCCCCAATGAATCTATCAGTAAGATCATGCATAAAAACCTGGAACAAGTAGGAGGCATTCACTATACTGATGAAGAAGTTGCATTTGCAAAAGCAATCAAAGAGACACTTCCAAAAAATGCCAAGACCGATATCAATTCTGCTCAGCAAGTGATACCATTTCAGGTCTTAGAAAGAGGAATGGGAGGATCAACTGACGTAGGAGACGTAAGCTGGCAAGTACCTACTGCAGGGTTAAGCACTGCAACATGGGTTCCTGGAACCTCAGCACATACCTGGCAGGCAGTCGCTGCGGGAGGCACTTCAATAGGTACCAAAGGAATGATC
Organism: Saprospiraceae bacterium; assembly: GCA_013002995.1. Lineage (GTDB taxonomy): Bacteria > Bacteroidota > Bacteroidia > Chitinophagales > Saprospiraceae > JABDLO01. The sequence goes on from JABDLO010000038.1 coordinate 3,039, forward strand.
AATGCGGCCAAAGTACTTGCTTTAACAGCAATGGATATTTTCAAAGATCCTTCTGTGTGTAATCAGGCCCTGGAAGAGTTGAACAGGCGTAGAGGTGACGGATTCAGGTATGAAGCCATGCTTGGAGACCGGGAACCACCATTGGATTATCGTAAATAGTTAAAAGCGTACATTCAATAATCCGACAAGGTCTTTTACTTCCTTAACAGTCTGTTGAGCTCTTTTGCGGATCTCCCAGGAGGATTGCTTGATCTGGTTCTTCAATTCTTTTTTGTTGGCATTTAATTCTGCCTTCTTCTCCTTAAAAGGTGCAGTCAGATCTACCAACGCTTCTGCTACATCGTGCTTTAAATCTGCGTATCTAAGACCGCCATTGCTGAATTGTTCCATGTGATGTGCGTATGCATCTGTTCCTCCTGCAGCTTTCAACAAACTGAATAAATTCTCGACACCTTCGCTCATTCCTTCAGACTGGCTGTCTCCGGTATCCGTAACGGCTGATTTAATCTGTTTTCTAATTCTTGATTCCTCAGCAAATACATTAATGTAATGCTTTTCTCCCGCGGACTTACTCATTTTCCTGGATGGGTCAGCAGTAGATCTCACTTTAGGGACTTCTGTATAAAGGGCTTCAGGAAGAACAAAATACTCTTTTCCAACCTGGTTATTGAATCGTTGAGCAATATCTCTTGTCAATTCAAGGTGTTGTTCCTGATCCTTTCCCACTGGAACATAATCAGCTTTATAGATCATTATATCTGCTGCTTGTAGCACTGGATAATCCAATAATCCTGCTGAGATAAATGCTTCCTTCCCCGATTCTGATACCTGGCTGGACTTATCTTTAAATTGAGTCATCCTGGTAAGCTGGCCATACGAACAGAAACAATTAAAGATCCATCCGAGCTCAGCATGTTCCGGAATAAGAGATTGAACGAATATATTCTGAGGCTCTATTCCCACAGCAACCATATTGGTGATGAGATCCCATGTATTATTTCTCAATTTCTTTACATTGTAAGGCATGGTCATCGCATGATAATCCACCACCCCATACACACAATTGTATGTTTCCTGGAGATCTACCCAGTTTTTGACTGCCCCAAAATAATTACCAAGGTGCATATCACCAGTAGGCTGGATACAGGATAATACCGATTTTCTTTCACTCATCTTTCCAATTATTAGCCGCCAAAAATATGGATAATTTTGTAAACGGCATCAGTTATTTAGAGTAGCCCCATAATCACCAATATTCTTTCAGGTTTAAGACGGTTTAAAGAAAAAAAACTAATTTTATATTAAGCTTTTACTTCATATAACGTGTAAACTATTCAATATGCAGACAATCAAACGACTGGGATTATCCCTAATCATGGTGCTTACGGCTTATGGCATTCAGGCACAATTTACAATTCAGGCAGGAATGAATGCAGCGTCCTGGAGAGCCTCCATTGAAGGACTTACCATTGAAACAGATTCAAGGGTTGGATTCCATATTGGTGGTACCTATTCCACTCCTGTGAGTGATAAGTTTATGTTTAAACCAGGACTATTATATTCTCAGAAGGGAGCAAAATTTGGTGGTTTCCTGGATGAGAGTTTAGATATCGTACAGACCTATGTTGAAATTCCATTAACATTTGTTTATCAGAGTAATCCGGAAAAAGGATTTTTTGCAGAAGGAGGCCCTTACATTGGTTTTCTTTTATCTGCAGAATCTGAAGGAGAAGACATAAAAGAAGCCTATAATTCCACTGATTTCGGGTTGAATCTTGGGCTTGGATATGATTTCGGCAAAATTCTTATTGGTCTTAGAGGAGGATTGGGTATTACCAATATTGCCAAGGATGATGGAGATCTTCAAGGGGGTACTGTTACCAATAGTAACGGGCAATTATATTTTGCTGTAAAATTGTAAAATAACTTGATCAAAGATATTTGAAGGGAGACTGTCTAAAAAGTCAAATTTGAATAATCTAAGAAGAATTGTAACTACTCAAGTGTAATCAATATTAGTCTATTAAAGTTTATTTATTGATATCCTTCCCGCTGCCCTAACCCTTAAGGGTATCTGCCCGCTAGTTTATAAACAAAATTTCTGGGATAGCCCCTTTCCGCGAGCGCCAAAGCTACTCAGCGGACAGCCATCGGCCATAGCCTTTGGCGTCGGACGAGGCGCTAAGGATTAAGGGTGTGTGCAGGATATTTAAATCAAATTGTTTTATTTAGTGCCTACCTGAGTAGTTACGAAGAATTAAATTTTGACAACTATCATTTCCTTTTGAAGGGAAACGGGAAAGGGTACGATGACAAAAAGTATTCAAAATTTAATTCTTCTATTTATAATCCTAGAATTCTTTTTTGACAGCCTCCTAATATTTTGAAGGATTAACCTATCGCGATACAGCTGATTTCCACATTAACATATTTAGGTAAATTTACCACTTCCACCAATTCTCTTGCTGGAGCGGTATCTTCATCGAAATACTGTGCATACACTGCATTGATCCTGCCATACAACCCCATATCTTTTACAAATACTGAGCACTTTACTATATTCTCATAAGTCATACCTGCAGAGCTCAGAATCTTCCCCAGGTTTTTCATGACCTGATGGGTTTCTGATTCAATATCGTCTGTGATAATGGTACCATTAGGCTGATCAATTGCGATCTGCCCGGAGACGTACAAGGTATTACCGGCAAGGATGGCTTGATTATAAGGTCCTACAGGAGCAGGAGCTTCAGGATTATTTATGATCTTTTTCATAATAGATTATTTGAGACGATAAATGTATTGATTTTTATAATAAAAAAACCCTAATGACTCATGAAGCCATCAGGGATATTTTATTCTTGGAGAGAAGAGAATATTACTCCTCTATCTCATCAGCTTTAATCACAATCTGTCCCTTGTAATACATGTTACCTTCTGACCAGTAAGCTCTGTGATACAAGTGAGGTTCCCCAGTAGTCTTACATATTGCTAACTGTGGTGTTTCAGCTTTCTTATGAGTTCTCCTTTTGTGTTTTCTCTGCTTAGAAATTCTACTCTTAGGATGTGCCATTTTATGTCGTTTTTAATACTTTTCTAATTATTCTCAAATTTCATTCCTTTTAAGGAATCCCAGATTCCGTCACTTACAGAATCATCGTTTTGACCTTCTTCCAGTTTATTCAGTACGGCCATATTACAAGGCCTAGGTTTCTCATTCTCACAATCATAAGCTTTGATCATAGGAATGGATAAAATGATGTATTCATAAATCATCTGACCAAATTTCAATATCGAAATTTCAGGATCTACATACATCACTTCCTCATTGCTTTCTTCCTCTTCACCAAATTTGAGTAATAACCTGTACTCACCATTTATCGGAAGATTGATCTGTTCCATACATCGATCACAATCGGACTTAATTGTACCGCTGATTGTAAATTGTAAGGTACTTACTCCCGGGCGTTTTTCAAGATCCAGAATCACTTCAAGTTGACCATCTGTGACCAGATCATTCTGAAAGCGTTGAAAGAAAACCTTGTCTACTTCAAACCGGAATCTATGATCTCCATCGTTCAATCCCTTGAAAGGAACTGAAAAATGCTCCATATATTCCATAACCATGAACTTTTTCAAAATGGAGTGCAAAGATAATAAAATCTCCTTTATAAAAAATAGTTCACAGAATAAATACATATTCTTATATGCCCCGGGTACCCCAAACCTAATAATCACAACTATATCCAGGTTGATTACCTCCCACCTGACTGGATTTATTGATGTTTAAAGACTATCTTTATAGACTCCCTTATACTAAACCTATAATCATGAAATGGAATCAATTTTTATTGCTTTTTAGTTTTGGAATCTTGTTATGTGCATGTGGAACAAGTAAGGATGCACAGGACAATTTAACTGAAGAAGGAATCTTACAGACTTTCAATGAGGAAAACTCTGGAAATTCTATTGTTTATACCAATGAAGATGAAAAAATAGGCAATCATGATGTTCAGACATCACTGGATTACAATGAAAAAACCTCTGATGTTCTTTATACTGCCCTTGTAGATAGGTTGAGAAAAATCGGTGGTTTAACCATTTCAGGAACTGGTGATAATGTATCTGTTCTGGTAAGGGGTATGAGCTCCATTAAATTTTCTAACCAACCCATTTATGTCATTGATGGATTTAATGTAGGAGACAATTATGCCAGGGCCAATAATGCTGTAGATGTTAATCAGATAAAATCGATAAGAGTTCTAAAAGGACCTGCTCAGACTGCTCTATATGGTGAAGAAGGGAAGAACGGCGTTATCATAATCAAAACTTTTAACGGATCTAAGAAAAAATAGTAAAACTACCTGGCGACAATCCAATCAAGAATGGTCTTCATGGCTTCTTCATTGAATGTTTCATTTAATTTCTTGTACTCAGAAGGAGCTCCTGTTATGGCTGTCTGAAACAAGTGGTTTAATCCTTCTAGTGCCACCAACTCAAAATCTTCATTTCCTGAAGCTTGAAGACCTAGTTCAATCGCTCTTAGATTCTCATTATAAGGCACTTGCAAGTCGAGCGTACCGTTGAGAGCCAGCAAAGGCTTTGTAACTTTAGATAAGTATTCATAGGGCACAAAATTAATGAAGTGCCTGAACCAGGGCGATACCAGGGTAGCTGCTTGTTGACGAGCAAAAACGATAGAATCCCCTATGGCATTTCTTGCCGATTGCGGGTAATAATTCAATCCATTAATGAATACCTTTTGTAATTCTGAATACAAGGTCGAATCTGGTATTTCCGGATTTTCCATCATAAAAGTATACGCATCCCTCATCATCAAATCATTGGCCTCAATGATGGTATCTTCTACACCAGTTGCTTTAGATATTAAGCTGGATTGGCTGAGTAATAACTGTCCCGTAGAAGTACCAGGTGCACCCAAAAGCACTAAAAAGTCAACCTGATCGGCCAACATCGGAGCAACCATTCCCCCTTCACTATGCCCAATAAGACCAATCTTACTGCTTCCTATATCTGCCCTTGCTTTAACAAAATCAATGACTGCTTCAGTATCCCTAGCAAAATCATCAATAGTAGCGGCACCGTAATTACCCGATGAGCCTGCCACTCCTCTATCATCATACCGCAATACTGCGATTCCATTCCTTGTAAGGTAATCGGATAACACTAAAAATGGACGGTGATTGATCGTCGTTATTTCTTCATTCCTATCCTGAGGTCCCGAACCTGTGATCAGTATGACAGTGTGTTTTACATCAGCTGTATAAGGCATGGTTAAGGTGCCGGCCAGAGCCACAGAATCTTTATAATTAGGAATAAGAACTTCTTCTGCATAGTACGGAAATTCTCTTGGATCCTGAATTCTTAGTTCGTCAACAGGAGCCTGAATTTCAGTATCACTTAAATCAAGTGGAAATGAAAAGCCATTCTGGGTAAACGTTCCTGTTATTCTATTTCCTGCAGCAGAGACATCCCCGGCATAATCCATTCTCAATTGATTAGAACGTATAAATATTGAATCACCGGTATAAATCGTAGTATCCGTAGCTATTCCCCTGGCTCCCTGATCAGGACTATCCATTGTAGTCACATATTGATCTCCTTCTCCTCCTACATTAAATACAATTCTTAGCTTGGTACCCTGTATATCTAGTGTTCCATACCATGACTTTTTAATATCCTGCCCATACGAGAGCGTACAGATTGCCAAGAAGGCAAGTAAAAACCAATTTCTCATACTAAATCATTTAAACGGCTGCAAAAATAAGCATTCCAGCCAGATCAACATATCTTCATATACTACCGTTCCTGGGCGTGTCTTAATAATATCTTAATCCGGCCCCCGTTTTATCATTTTTACCAATATTTTAAATCAAAATATCATCTCTGCAATGAGAGATCTTAAGTAGTAAACATCGGTCAAGTTATATTAGGCAGGTACTACTGTATACTACATCTTCCTCACCCATATATTCCTGTAACTCACCTCATTAGAATGATCCTGCAACTTAAGGGGAGCATCTCCATGAACCATGTTTTTGGGTAGACCGATGTACTCGGTAGTTCCTTTGATCTCTCTATTGTTATGAATGACGACTCCATTGTGAATCACTGTAATACGAGCAGATTCATCCTTCCCTCCCAGATCATTAAACCGTGGAGCATGATAAATGATATCATAGACCTGCCACTCTCCTGGAGCTTTGGATGCATTAACATCGGGAATGTGCTGCTTGTAAATTGAACCCGCTTGTCCATTGGGATATGTAGAATTATTGTAGGAATCCAACACCTGAACCTCATACCTGGATTGCAGGAATATGCCACTATTTCCTTTACCCTGGCCACTCTTACCTTTCTCCTGAGGGATTTTCCATTCAATATGCAATTGACAATCTCCTAATTTCTCTTGAGTTCTGATATCTCCTGTACCAGGTTTTACGGTCAGGGCCTCTCCATCCCATTTCCATTTAAGATCTGAACCATCCATGTGCTCCCATCCTTTGGGGCCATCTTCACCTATTAGTATGATTGCATCAGAAGGAGCTTTAAACCTTCCGGCAAATGAAACTTTCTCGGGTTTTGGATCCCACTGTTCCGTTACTTCTGGCTTGGAAAAGGTGGATCTTGGTTCAAAATTGACTTTAACAAATTCTTTAGTGGGGTCAGATGTTTCCAATGGAATCTTTATTTCTGCTGTCCAGTCATCTTTCATTCGATAATCTGCACCTTCAATTGATTTTATCTTTCCTGGAACTGTAAGGTGAACTTTCATAGTTGGTTCCATTGAAGGAGCAAAAGGATTTCCGCCCATATCCCCCATACCATCCTCTTCAGTTTCATCTTTTAAGGTGGTTTTATAGACCAAATAACCTTTCTCTAAATCTAATTGATTTATAAAAATGGCATCAAAAATTTCATCCCCTTCTTCCATTCCACCCAACATCCCTGAAGATCCTTCAACCTGATTATCAGCGACCAGTTGACCGAATTCCTGTTGCATCTTCAAATCATCGAAACTGGCTCTTAAGGACATCTTAAATATTTCAGTAGCTTGATCGACCTGCATTCTCAATTTAAACTGCTCATCCAGCTTTTTAACCAGATTATCATTAGGGTCCAGACCATCCTCCAATTCAGAAATACCCATGATCGTATCTATAGCCGATCCACTTTTTAATAATTCTGTAAAAGCATCTTCTTCCCCGGTAGTGTCTGGAGCCATCTCCATAGCCATCATCATCAATGGCATCATTGATGACAAGTCGAAGTCACCTTCATACTGAATGGCTCCTTCTTGATCTACTTCAACCTTCATCGACATATCGAAGCAGGAGGTTAATAATAAAACGGTAAGAATAAAAAATGTAAAAACTCGCATAGCTGGATGATATTGATTTCCAGCCAATTTACTGAAAAGCCTTAATTCATAAAAATCATCATAAGTTTATGCCCTCGGAGTCATCGGTGTACAGAAAAATTGTTCTCTTACAATTTTCCCTTCCTTCACTTCATAAAGACTAATTTCATTCAATGATGTCCTGCCTATCCCTTTAAAGGTGACTTCAGTCCTGGAATTAATCGCAAAAAAGTTATCACTTACAATCGGACCACTGGTATAACTTTCATGAACTTCTTCTACCATTCCTGCCTATTGATCACCTTTCTTCTTGATGGCTTCAAGACCCTGGACAGGAGGCCATGGTGCTCCATCAGGTTCTATACTTTTGCAATCCTCGTCATACAATGTATCCTGAGCTTCCTGCCATCTGCCGGCTCGGCATAAATCAACCTATTTGTCAGCTACTTCTTGTGTTGTCAGCATGTTCTATTTTAATTGAATAAATAATGAGATACAAAATAAACGCTCCCATATTCTTTTAAAGGGACACCCAGGACAATTAATGTGGATTTACCTCAGCGACTAATTTAAATATTTACAACAACGGGAATGAAGTAGTATGCTTCACTTCTGTTAATACAAATGAACTCTGGATCTGACTCACATTGGGCAAAGTAGCCAATTTGCCTGTAGCGAAATCATTGTAAGATGCCAAATCTTTAACAATAACTTTTAAGATAAAGTCAAATACGCCCCCTGTAAGATAACATTCCACAACCTCTGGTATTTCCAATATCTTTTCATTGAACTCTGCTATGAAATCAGCTTTCTGCACATCCAATGTTACAGCACAAAAAACTATGATATATGGTGATATTTTAGCCTTATCCACAAGTGCTACATACTGAGAAATAATTCCCTCTCTCTCAAGCCTTTTTATTCTTTCATAAATAGGTGTCTTTGTTATATGAAGTTGTTCTGCCAGCTCCTTAACATTCATCTTTGCATCTTCTTGTAACAACTCAATGATCTGGCGGTCTGTCTCGTCAATAAATAACATAGGAATATTTCCTTTTTAGTATTTCAAGATATTATGTAAAAATGATTATTTCCTTCTAATTCTACAATAATAGGAATATTTACTTATCAATACCTACCTATGGATTAATATTTTCTATGATCGTATCTTTGTACAGTAAATAACCTAACCATGAAAAAGAAATTCAGACCCGAATCGTTGATGATGTCTTACGGATATCGGCCAGAATGGTCAGAAGGTGCCATTAAGTGCCCCATATTTGCTACTTCTACCTTTGTGTTTAACTCAGCAGAAGAAGGTAAAGCTTTCTTCGAAGTAGCATATGGAAAGAGAGATAAAGAGCCTAATGAGAAGATAGGATTGATATATTCCAGAATCAATAACCCAGACCTTGAAATCCTGGAAAACAGATTGTGCCTATGGGATAGGGCTGAAGAGGCGGCAGTCTTTGAAAGTGGTATGTCGGCCATTACTACAGTGATGCTGGAATATCTGAAACCCGGAGATCTCATATTATACAGTATGCCTATATATGGAGGTACAGATCATTTCATTTCGCACTTCTTGCCTTCTATGGGAGTGAATGTATTAGGATTTGGACCTGATGAGTCTAAAGAAGATATCATATTCAAGATTAAAGATACCGGTCATTCAGATCGTCTTAAATTAATCTTCCTTGAGACCCCTGCCAATCCTACCAATGATCTCATCGATATAGAAATGTGCAGTGAGATTGCTTCTTTCTTCTCCTCTGATGATAATAAGGTAGTCACAGCTGTTGATAATACTTACATGGGTCCATTATGGCAACACCCCCTGGAGCATGGTGCTGATATCGTCATCTACTCAGCAACTAAATATATCGGAGGCCACAGCGATGTCATAGCTGGAGCAGTGCTCGGGTCAGAAGAGATTATCAAAAGGATAAAGACTTTAAGAACATTTCTTGGAAACATGGCAGGACCATGGACCGGATGGTTACTATTGAGAAGTCTTGAGACTCTAAAAGTCAGAATGGACAAACAGACCAGCAACGCTCAGAAAGTGGCAGGTTTCCTTGATGGTCATCCTCTAGTCAAAAGCGTACATTATCTCGGATTGCTGAATGAAGGATCCAGATATTATAAGATTTATAAAAAACAATGTAGTGCTCCAGGTGCCATGGTATCATTTGAAATCAAAGGCGGCGAAAAAGAAGCATTTACATTCTTAAATAACCTTCCATTATTTAAACTAGCGGTGAGCCTGGGAAGTACTGAAAGTCTTGCTCAACATCCTAAGACTATGACCCACGCAGGATTGGAAGAAGAGCATCAGCTGGAAATAGGAATTACAGATTCTCTTGTAAGACTATCTATTGGTGTAGAACATCCTGATGATATCATCAGTGCATTGGATCAGGCATTGAAAGCAGTTGAAAAAGATAAAAAAGCTGAGGAAGAATTAATGGCATTGTAATAATTCAGCACAACTTTCTGACAAGTATGATTATTACTTATTAAAACCATAAAAAGTATTAATAGGAAAATATGGGTTATCATATACTAAGAACAAACTTAACATGTACTGGAGTTGTTATATATTTATCAAAATCAGTTCATTGTGAAGCATTTATACCTATTCTGTTTTTTACTTTCTACATGGTCCATTTCTGCTAATGACATTAAAATTGGCACTGGGTTTATCATCCATAATGATCAAAGAGCACAGACCATTGATGTGCAATTTACTCATCCTGACCTTGGCATTCAGCAGGCTTTTACTCTGTGGATGGCTGCCACTTATGATTATCGCTTAGATGGAGGTAAGATCATTGAGTTCAACAGGAACACCTATTCAGCAATAGGATGTGTTGTACCTCAGATCAGTGATCAACTATTAGACCTGCATTTGCTAGTAGAGAAAAACGGTGATCGATACCATCTTAGGTTTTATGCATCATATGGATTCGATTCATTTATCACAAGAGAAAGAAATCCATTGGCCTTCAGGCATCTTTATGCTAAGTTCAGGAATTTTGTGAATGAGTACATCAATTATTACCCTCAAGACATCTCGGACTCAGGGGTATTTTGATGCTGGTAAAAAGCTACTTTCATAATCCAATATTTAAATCAATGAACTTTTCTTCAGATCAAGTATGCCCAATATCAATCCATTGTTGTGAAATTTTCTAAATTAGATACCAATAAACTATAGTTGAAATCAAATTTACTGATATCCGATTAGATTGAATAACTTAAGAAATGGACTGGTCACAATTCAACAGAAAAATAAGAATAAAGGCTCCTATGGATCAAGTCTATAAAGCATGGGCTGATCTGGATAAAATATCAACGTGGTTCCTTAAATCAGCTGTTTTAGTTGATTCTGAAACTGTTCGCTCTTCTGTCCAAAAGGGAGATAAAGTTGAATGGAGGTGGTACAATTATGAAAATCCATCTATTGTTGAAATTAAGCAATCCAATGGATCTGATCAAATGGTCTTCACATTTGGTTATGGAATGGAAGTAAGAATTGAGTTATCTCGAGAGGATGAGTATACTTTACTCAGCCTCACACAATACAACATTCCTACAGGCGAGGAATCAAGGATGAACTTTCATGTTGGATGCCGACAAGCGTGGTCTACATGGATGTTGAATCTCAAGTCATGGTTAGAGCATGACATCCTCCTTCACGATAAAGATTTGGGTGAAAGAAAAGACCTCTTCGACTTTGTCAATACATAAAAACCTCTTTTTCCATACCGTAAAATAAAGAGGGGCTCCCTGTAGGAAGCCCCTTGCAATCGAGATAGGTTCATGGGATTGAACATTGCATCTTAATCAGTTATACATACAATTTTATAAATATTTAAACAAAATAAGCTGATAATTTGGAATTATTTATCCACAATGTTGTCCTTTCTACATTTAAAACAACTTGCACAATTGGAACTATTAGAGTATATTGTGAAGGAATGTTGTATAGTCTTTCCGGTCAATAGACCAATCCTCCAATTAGTGAATAAAAATTAGTTAAAGATGAATAAGTACATGATCATGTGCTTCTTGCCACTTGTATTGTCATTTCTTGCGTGTAATCAAGTAGCAGAAAGCAACTACCAGGAAACCATTGAATACCATTTGTATATGAACTATTTAGATCAGGTTGCAAAAGAAGATCTGAAGTTCTACATCATTGACGAAACACTTTCAAAGTCTGAAAATGAAGCTTTGAAACAACAAAAACGAATGTTAGAGTCAAAAATCGATGAATACATAAAGGAAAACAACCTCTACTTTAGTTCAGAACCCACAGAAATGGAAAGATTGGAGTTTCTGAATCTTATCAATGATTTCATTGACTCTCAGACGATTGATGAGGAAATAAGAAAAAATGTGAAGAAAATGTGGTCATTGAATTTCAACCCTTTGCGTGATGAATTGAGAAAAAACTTCCTCAAAGCATCAGGATTGAAAAAAGAAGATTTGTTAACGGTTTACCAAAATCGAATCAAATGAAAAAACTAATAGTCATCCCTATATTATTAGCCTCTCATATTCTACTTTACAGCAGCAACTGTATGACTAATTATCAGTGGTGTATGTCGTGGGCGCAAGCTTATTATGAATACGATTTAGATCAATGTAACTGGTGGAACTACAATAGCTGTAGAAATCAAGCCTGGTCTTCACTTCAAGATTCTATGGGTGATTGTGAAGATGGGTATTGGACATGCAGCATCAACGAGGAGTAATTAAAAAAGAAGAATCCTGGGATTGAGAGGTGTACCCCTGGCCTAACAATTTTAAAATGTAAAGTTTAATTTTTATGCCATCCAGCATTTCAAGTAATTCGCCGGCATATTTAACGCTGTAATCAGTATAATACAGGCCTACCGGCGCATTCATCTACAATTTTAAAATACTGATTAGCGATTTTGTCCCAATTTAAGCTGTTTGTATATACCAGACCCTCTTTAATAAAATGTTCTCTCAGAAGTGTGTCATTCTTTAATAATACTATCTTTTTGTAAAAATCATCTGGGTCAGTCACATTACATGTAAAACCATTGGTACCATCTGTAATAAAAGACTGTGAACCACCCCCATTGGCTACGATACAAGGACACCCACAGCTCATCGCTTCTACAACTACACTCCCATAAGTTTCGCTTGTTGAAGGAAACAGAAACAAATCTGAACTAGCGTAAAGCATTGCAAGATAATCCTGGTCAACGCTTCCCAGAAAAATAGCACCCTCCATCTTTGACTCCATTTCCGTCCTTGCTATCCCATCTCCGGCAATTACAAGGCATATGTCTTTTTCATCTTTCAGGTATTTCGTGTAAAGCTCAATCAGTAATGCCATATTCTTTTCCCATACATGCCTACAGGCAATAAGAATGGTAAATTTATCTGATCCTGTAATGGATTGAATGGCACTAGAATCCATTTTTCCAGGATTAAATACCGCATGATCAATACCTCGTTGCCATAGATGAAGTTTTTCCTGGTTAAACCCATGAGATATCAATTCACTTATCAGTGCCATTGTCGGAACCAAAACATAATCACATCTATCATAAAATTTCCTTTGACCTGACACTACAGAGGATCTAGCTAGATCGGAAATAATTGGTGTTCCATTTAGATAATAATCAACATAAGATATAAAATGTGTATGGTATATACTTATTACCGGAATTGATCTTGCTTCAGCATATTCTAATGCAAAATTACCCAATAGGCTTGGGCTTGCAATATGAATAACATCAGGCCTGAATCGATCCAATGCCTTCTTCATTTTAAAGTACGCCAGGGCAGGCATTGCCAACGAATAGTCATCATTGAATGGAATTGTTATACTTGGGATATCCATGAGCTCAAATGCAAAAGGTTGAGTAGGACGCTCTCCACAAATAAAAAAATATGTGTATTGATCTTTTGGTATCCGACTTATAAGATGAAACATGGTACGTTGAGCACCATCATATCCTTCAATCAACATGTCGGTGAAGAAAACTACCTTGGTCTTTCTCATTTCCCTGGTGTTAAAATTAAATAACCATTTACCTAAATAACACCTCAAGGATTTATTTCATCATCAATAAATACAGCAACTTCCCTAAAGCATAAAACAGAGGTTTACTTCATCATTCCAGTCTCCTAACTGTGAAGCCTTCTTTTATTGAAAAGGGATAATGATTGATTTTTTTCGTCTTAGGTTTTATTCACCTTCTTCTACCATAGCATGGAATGGCTTTATACTGAAACTATACTGGTATAAACCCGAAGGTACCATATGCTCCTGGTGTGGCCTTGAATTTATTGTCCATGTATCATCTCCCCCGACACCCATTATCTTGTAGTCAATATTCAATTCAAAAGTATCTCTTTTAGGTAACAGGTAATCATATTTGGTAAACTCAAGATCTTCCGTAGTACAATCTCTGAGAGATATATTTAATTCATCTCCTTCTATTATTACACCTCTACCTGACTCATCAAAGATTTCCATCCATTTAACATCGCTCCTGTTACCATTTTCCTGGGGTCTCACATATGGTGTAGACATATAAGGAACAGAAGTGCGATATTGACCAAGTTTCATACCCATTTTCCGGTCAATATAAGTTTCATCAGGACCTCTACCATAGTATTTTACCTCCACCATATCACCTGAAATCGATGATCGCATACCGATCTTGGGAAGCTCAGGTAGTCCTTCATTAAGTGTGTAGGTAACATCAATCAATACTTTACCATCTCCATCTATGTGATATACAGCCTCTATAGACCCTATGCCTTCAGAAAGTTCATGGATTGTATTAACTACTACTCCTTTTCCTGACTTTTTCTGTTGTATCTGCTTCAATTCTATTTCTACATCCTTCCATATTCTATGTTTGTGAATACCCCAGGCACGATCATTATCATTAGGTGCCCTCCAGAAATTAGGTTTTATAGGTTCTTTCAAGATTTCTTTATCATTAAAGATGTACGAGGAAATCCATCCATTGAACTTGGACACTGCAACAGTACCGCCACTCCAATTCACAATTATTTCATCAGTACCTTCCTGAACTGTGGCTTGGTTATTGGCTTTAGATTGCTTCACTTCCGGGTCGTTAACTAAAAATTGTTCCCATGCAACCTCATGTCCCACATCTGCCCAGGAAAGCGTCTTACTCACCATTAAGCTCACTTCCAGAATTACATCATTCTCAGACTCGGGGATTTTAAATGGTAATGGAATACTAGCCATAGATCCAGGTTTTGTCCTAGGCCCGATTACCTTATGATTGGTAATCAGCTTTCCATTTTCTTTTAAAGCAAGGCGCACCAGAAATTCATTTAGGTAAGTATGGGTATGAAGATTAGTAATCTTTACAACCCCATCCAGATATTCCATTGAAGCAGGTTGGAAGACTTTCTTGCATTCTTTTAGCGACGGTTGAATCTGCCTGTCGGCAAATATTAGCCCATTAAGACAGAAATTCCCATCTGTATACTCCTCTCCAAATGCTCCACCGTAAACCATTACTTCCTCTCCATTGACATTTTTATATATACCCTGGTCTACCCAATCCCAGATAAATCCTCCAATAAATCTGGGATGAGCTCTGAATGCTTCTTCAAATTTGTAAAGGTGGCCTGTACTATTACCCATAGAATGCGCATATTCACAATACATTAAGGGTCGATCGTCATCCCTGGAAAGTAATTCTTCCATATCCTCAAGCTTATAGTACATCCTACTCCTCACATCCACATAATCATAATCATAGCTCTTTCCACCCTTGTAATAAAATGCACCTTCATTATGAAGAAATCTGTGAGGGTCCCTAGACTTAACCCAAGCTCCCATAGCTTCATGGTTCGGGCCAGATCCGGCTTCATTGCCCAGAGACCAGCCAATGACAGAAGGATGATTTTTATCACGCTCCACCATTCCTACCGCTCTATCAAGCATCGCACCGGAGTAATCAGGACGTACTGAAATACTCCCTCCCAATTTATGAGTTTCAAGATTGGCTTCATCAAGAACATAAAGCCCATGCTGGTCACATAAATCATAGAAAAACGGGTCATTAGGATAGTGACTGGTTCGTACAGCGTTGATATTGTTCTGCTTCATAAGCATAACATCCTCCAGCATTCTCTTTCTTGATACAGTCTTACCTGTTTCAGGGTCATGATCATGCCTGTTCACTCCAAAGAGAATGACTTCCTGGCCATTAATTTTTAATCCATCAGCACCCCATTCCACCTTCCTGAATCCTACTTTAGATGAAACCACCTGAACCACATTTTCTCCATCCATCAAGGATAAAACGACTGTGTATAAATGAGGTTTCTCTGCAGTCCATTTCAACGGATTATCTACATCAATTTCTATCACAAAAGGCACCATATTTCCATTGGTTCTGTGAGAGCTTCCCCTTTCATAGAATTTATTTATCTCTTTTAAATCCATGTCATCAGTACCCATCAAGCTACCATCTTGAAAATCATAGAGTTCTGCGACAATACGATAATTCTTTATCTGTTCTGGATGAGAATAAAAGATAGAAGGTTCAATAATCAGGCTTGCATCTCGATATTTTTCATCCAGCTCCGTTTTAATGAAAAAATCATCGACATGGACCTCTGGATGAGCAACGAGATAGACTTCTCTATGTATTCCACTTAATCTCCAGTGATCCTGATTTTCAATATAAGATCCAGCACTCCATCTGTAGACCTTTACAGCTATTTCATTATCTCCCCTATCCACATAACTGGAGATATCAAACTCTGCAGGTAATCTACTGTCCTGACTGAACCCTACTGATTTACCATTGACATATAATTCCATGGCACTACTCACTCCTCCGAAGTGGATGATGATGCGTTTATCTGACCATTCTGCCGGAATAGAAATGGTCTTCCTATATAATCCTACTGGATTTGAAGTGTGCATTGTATTTCCTCCATCATTGATCACTGAAGGAACTACTGGTTCAAAGGGGAATTCCCAATTGGTATAAATCGGATTTCCAAAGCCCTGCATTTCCCAATTAGAAGGTACCTCGATCGATTTCCATTCCACTGATGATGTTTCAGGCAATACATCATCCGGGTCTACATCTGATGGATTTTGGTGCCATTTAAATTTCCAATGTCCATTGAGTGATCGATACCACGAACTCCGATCCCTGTCAACCGTCTTAGCAGACTCTTTATCCGCAAAAGAATGAAAAGTAGCACTGGGCTTGAGTTTGTTAATTGCATAACTCTGAGGGTTATTCCAGTGAGCAACTTGACCTTTCCCTTGAATTGTTGCAATGCACAAGATTAGTATGACAGTTAGCTTTCTTAGCATAAGTTATATTCAGATTTATTTTAATATCTTGATTCTAAATGGAGCAACAGGTAATCCTTCCTTATTATAAATATTAAGATCATCTGGATTATCAGCCCAGCCGTATCTTAAATATCTTGGTGAATGAACTCCCACATTCCATATTTCCACTTTGTTACCATTTGCAACAGCTCTTCCCCATTTAAAAATTCCATCTTCACCTGCAATTGCAAATCCTTTTATATATCCATACCGATCGTGAATTACAATTTCTTGATCAAATTCAATCACCACTTTATTATTTTCCACATGATGCGATACATATCCCGGACCTGAGCTGACTAATGATTCATCATAAGCCAGGTTTCTGGCATCCAATGACAATCGATATCCTACATCTTTCTTATTTCTTGGATGGATGTCATCTGCTTCTCCAATATCAATAATGACAGCTTCTCCTACGTTGGTCAATGAAAGTGCTTCAGACTGAGACTCTCGTAATAAGGCCCAATTGCTTTCAACTGGTTTTTCTGAGGGTAACATAAAATTAGCCAATTGCACATATAAAAATGGGAATGGGCCTACATCCCACTTCTTTCTCCAATCCATGATCATGTCCTTAAATTGATGGGCATAAGCTGTAGCATCATTGGCATTCCCTGCATTAGATTCTCCCTGGTACCAGATAACACCTTTAATTGGAAAATTGAGGATCGGATAAATCATTTTATTATATAACAATGTGGGAGTGTGGTGCACATTATTAGAAGGTCTAAATTCAAGAAATGCTCCTGGTCTGAATAGCCAATTACCAACCAATGGTATCATTTCTGACTCAATCTTTAGATACATATTATCCGGATCACCATGAATTCCTCCTCCCCCTCCAGTATCTTCAACTTTAATTGAAATTACATTATCTCCTCTTTTAAGGAGGGAGGAGGGAAAAGTATATATTCTGGTTTTATTCCATGCTTGTTCTGTTCCACCCACTTTTTTCCCGTTGACCCAGACTTGATCACTATCATCAATTTTGGCAAGGGAAATTTCGACTTCTTTATTATCCCAAACTTCCTGAATGTTCAGATGCAATCTGTACCATCCGATTCCATCGAATCCTTCATATCCCTGGGACTCCCACAATCCCGGAACCTTTATTTCACTCCATTTACTTTCATCAATAGAATGAGCAGCCCACAATGCTTTACCTCCCGACATTCCTGAATCTTCAGCATTTATTCCCGGAAATTGATTCATCAGTTCCTTGAGATTCAACTCATAATTCTTTTTTTCTTTTGTAAAATATCTATCAATAACATCATCTGTATCATCCAGATTTAAGGATTCAGCACTCATCCATGCTTCAATTCTGCTACCACCCCATGAGGTATTCAATAATCCGATAGGAACATCAATATGATTACGCAACGCTTCTGCAAAATAATACCCAACTGCTGTAAACTGTCCTACAGTTTCAGGACCAGATACCTGCCAGGATGCAGAAACTAGATCATCATCAGGCTCCTTAGCATATGAATGCTCCACCTTAAAATGTCTGATTAATGGATCAGCAGCATTTTTAACAGCTTCTTCCGCTCCATCAGATAATGAGATCGGCCATTCCATATTAGACTGGCCGGAACATACCCATACGTCACCAATATAAATATCAGTTAAAGTAATTTCCTGACTCTCATTTACTATTTTCATCATGAAAGGACCACCAGCTTTCATTTCAGGAAATTGCACTTTCCATCGGCCCGAATTATCAACTGCACTTGATTGATCTATACTATTGAATGATGCCTTCACTACCGATCCAACTTCACCATTACCCCAAACATTGATTGGGTGAGCCCTCTGAATCACCATGTGATCAGAGAATATACCGGCCAATTCTAATTGACCGCTTAAATACCCTGGCAAGCATATCATTAAAAGAGTGAAACATGTAACAAACTTCCTCATAACTGCATAATATTTAATTCTTAAATGAAACTGCTGCATTCAAATGAGCATTTATTCTTCTTTATGATAATTGTTCATAGTATGTGAGAATATGGATGAAGATACACAAGTACTTAATTTAAATATAATTGGCCAAGACGACATGATTAAAATGATAGGTATGATAATTCTGAACAGATCAATATCATTACAATTGCAATGGAATAAACAAAGATTCACACGTCAAATAATTCTAAAATTCTGGGAATGAAAATGATGCCTCCAATAATTGCAGAAGAAAAAGATATGATCAGCACACCAGCGGCAGAAACATCCTTGGCATTCCCTATTGATAAATTATGATCTTGGGAAATTGCATTCCCTAGATTTTCAACAGCTGTATTTAATGCCTCAGCTGCCAGGACACCACCTATACATAATATAATAGCCAACCATTCACCATGAGATATATCAAAGTAAAATCCGGCAGTAACGACAGCTATGGCTGCAATGACATGAAACCGTGCATGAGGCTCTTCAGCGAACATCACTTTTAGGCCATTAATTGCATATTTAAAACTTTTAATCCTGGGATGCATAATAGGAAAAATGAATTCCTGCAAGATACCAATTAATCCAAGACATCAGTATCTGTAACAATGCCGACGAGCCTATTTTCTTCCACAACCAGTAAGCTATGTATGCCATGCTTTTCTAGTTTACGTCTGGCCTCTGATTTGGTACAGGAAGGGAGACAGGTGATCAACTCTGTAGTCATGTGATCTTTAACTGTTTCATCTTCTTCAATTTCATCTAGAAACCTTTTGGAAATTATACCCATCAGTACCCCTTGCTTATTCTCAACAGGCAGGTGACCTATACCTTTCCATTCCATGATATACTTGGCAAATCTTATTGAATGATCTTCCTGAATGGCATAGATCTTAGATCGCATCAGATGTTCTACCATTGGTTCTGTAACTGGATAAACAAGCTTCGTGTCAGGCCATTCATGAACCGGGATATTTTCATTTTGGATTTCAGAGCTGGTTGTTGTTATAATATTAGAAGATGTTACAGAGTTATGCTTGGTGAGTAGCCTTCTGAAGTTATCCACCATCCATATGCTTCCTGTCTTCATCCCACTCACTCTGTCTGCAATGATACCCAGGTAATATCTTACATCTTCAGCATCAACCCCATGATCCAGCAGTCCTCTTTGCGCCATTGGAAGCAATTCATTCATGATCAGGTCGCGTGCAGAAATGTATTTCCCCATCCAATAAAACACAGATTGAACTCCTGTCCGTGCAGCACGAATAAAGTTATCTTTTACAGTCCTGAAATTGATGTGCTCAATCATCTTATTCCAATTGTCAGGCATTGCCTTCATTAAACCTATCCAAAAGACAAAATTGGCTATTTCATCTACAACAGTAGGACCAGAGGGAAGGTACCTACATTCAATTCTGATATGTGCCGCTGACCTGGTTCTTCCATAACACAATCGATTCCAGGTGTACGTAGTTCCATTATGTAAACGGATAGATCTAAGTGCAGGAATATGGCCTTCTTCCAAAACATCCAAAGAGTTTCCTACATTTTCTCCTATCAAAATGAGTGGAAATCTAACCAACTCATTCCTCCACAGGTCCACTGGAGAGGTCGTCAACCATTTATCACCAAAGTAAACGCGTGACATTTTTACACGTTGATGATTCTTAGTATTCCTCG
This sequence comes from Saprospiraceae bacterium, assembly GCA_013002995.1. GTDB lineage: Bacteria > Bacteroidota > Bacteroidia > Chitinophagales > Saprospiraceae > JABDLO01. Next base: position 23,450 of record JABDLO010000038.1, read on the forward strand.
TATCCAGGCTTTGCTTAAATAGCCCGATCCTATTCTCTGCCCACAACTCTTTCCCAAATAAGAGTGGAGAATTAGTACAAGCTGACAAGACAGGTCCGGAAATCATCTGTGCCCAATTAAACTGATCTACAAACTCATCGGGAGCTATCTGAAGATGCAATTGAAAACTTGTATTACATGCTTCAAATAATACTGACTTCAGAGTTGTATTGAAGTGATCTACACCATCCAGATATATTTCAAAATCTCCTCCCCTTCTTTCCAGTAAATCGTTGCTCAATAATTTATACCTCCTTTCCGGAGTCATATTCTCAAACTGCAGATGCCTGAACTTAATAGTGGGCAATATTCCAGTCAGAAATATATCAGTCCCTAAATCTTTACCTACATCATGTCCGATAGAGAGTAAAGCATTTAAATTTTCTTCCAATGTAGAGAAGCAGTGACCGTGTAATTTAAGTGGATCCAGATTAATCTCCAGATTAAATAATGCCAGTTCATTGGTATAGTGTGGGTCAGTGATCTTATCCAGGAAATCAAGCCCCCTCGATGCAGGATCACCTACTTCATCAATGAGACATAATTCTTGTTCAGCTCCAATAGTTTCAGATCCGTGATCGATCAGACCTTCATTTAACATGATCTCTAAAGCCTCAAGGTCTCTTATCATATCAAGATAAAAGGCAGCTCTCTGTTGATTGTTTTCAATCTGTTTTACCCTAAAATCTCCCATCAGGTACAATGACAATGCTCAGCATAGTAAACCATGATATCGTAGGGAGTTATGATACCTACAATGGAATCATCTTCGATTACAGGCAATGCGTGCAACCTGTTCTCTTTGAAGATTTTAATAGCATCATTTACATTGGATACTGCTGAAATGGTTTTTACGTCTCGGGTCATAATTTCAACCGCCCTTAAAGATCTATATAAGGCATGGTTGTACTCTTCTCTCTTGCTCATTTTGAACATAGAGAATCCTGCTGAAATTCTTTCGAAGTCTGTTTTGCTGATGATACCCACTACTTTATCGTCCACAGAAAGTATGGGTATATGGTGAATATTATGAGCGTTGAATATCTCATCTACCTTTGTTACAATATCTTCTGTATTCAAGCAGATGACTTCACGAGTCATAATATCTTTTACTTGCTTAGTCATAGTATTATAAGTCATAGAAACATCTGATTAAGTCATGGCTGGTAATGATGCCGACAAGTTCAACCCCATCTACGACCGGGAGTGCATGGAATCTATTGGCCAAGATAATATCAGCAGCCAAGCCAAGGTTATCATCTTGTTCAATTGTCATGGGGTTAGCTGTCATAATTTCTGAAACCATGGTGTGATTCAATCCTTCTTCTCCGTATGCTTTAAGTAAATCTTCTTTACTTAATATTCCGACAAGTTTGCCTTTCTCCAGTACGATTAAGTGGTGAATGTTATTGGTATCAAATAATTGATGAGCTTTAGTTATTCTATCCCCCGCATCTACGGAAATGATTTTGGTCGACATCCAGTCACTTACCGTTCTTTTATCTTCAATAATCATGTCTTTGTGTTGTTGATTTATGTCAAGTTATTGATGCTTTTGCAAAGTAAGGTTGATCGCTCTCATCCGTATGGATGATGTATGTCACTCAGCCTTCCAATGATGTGGATACTTTTATTTATTTTGATGGATGGTTAATTATGGCTAGTTTAAACAAAAACATCAGATTTTTTATCTCCATTTTTCTATTGTGTCCTGGATTAATGTCTGGCCAGAACTTCTACTTCAATCAACTGACCGTTGATGATGGGCTTTCTCAAAATAGTGTTGTAAGTATTACACAGGATAATCTAGGAATGATGTGGATGGCTACTCAAGATGGGTTGAACAGATACAATGGAATAGAATTTGAAAAATTTAATTATTTCTTTACCGATATAACCCAGACACATTATAGTCAACTCGGAAAAGTTTATTCAGATGAATATGAACAATTATGGGTGAGCCCGCTGGATAAGACGGCTTTAATAAGAAATGGGATTACAGAAAGTTGGGACACCATTTCTATTGAAATTGAAATGTCCTGTTTCTTGCCTTACAATCATTCAATGCTAATTGGAACATATAATAAGGGATTATTCGAATACTCCTATCAAGATAGATCACTCACACCTTGGCCAGATGCAGGATTAAGTTTATATGCCATGACTGAATTTGAAGGTATCATTTACATCTCATCTGAAAAGGGACTGATCACCGTCGATCAGAATCAAAAGGTTGAAATATTATTACCACCATTATCAGATCACCAATTCAGTGATATCGTCATTTCAAAAAATGGAGGATGGATTTCTACATATGGAAAGGGATTATTTAATTTATCAGAAGGCCAATTGAATCAAGATACTCGTATACCAACTGATGCCAACATTCAGGATCTTCACATTGACCAGAGTGGAAACCTTTGGGTGGCCACATATGGTGACGGCCTCTATTTACTTTCAGAAAATGTACACCATTTCAGAAAAGACAATAGAAATAAACAATCCATAGGGTACGATGATATCCTCTGTATCTTCGAAAGTAAAAATGGGATACTGTGGTTTGGCAGTGATGGCGGTGGTGTTTCTTATATTGATCCTACGAGTTTTAAATTCTCTTCATTGACGGTTGAAATGGTTCCGGAAGATATCAATGTCGAAGTTGTAAGATCAATATCAGTCAGTGAGAATGGCACAGTATGGATGGGAACTTCAGGTCTAGGACTTACCAGCTATAGACCATCTGATGGAAAACTTCAGTCATTTAAATCTGTACCAGGAAATCCTGGGACACTATCAGGAGATAGAATAGTGTCACTCTTTCATGATAAAAACCAGAAACTATGGATTGGAACACAAGAGTCAGGGTTGAATATAATGTACCCTTCTGGAAAAATTTCTCAGATAGAAAACTTCCCGGCTACAACTATATGGTTTATCCATCCATCCTCAAGTGGAGACACTCTATTGATTGGCACCAGAAATGAGGGTTTAATATTAAGTGATCTTTCAGGAAAGGTTCTGGCTCAATATGATCTTGAGTCAAATAAAAATATGACAAGTAATAATTTACGTGCCATCACACCAATCGATGAAACTGGATATTATCTTGGGACAGAGGACAATGGAATTTTTAAGTTTGACATCAATGATAGGAAGTTCAGCATTTTAGAAGTTCCCCCAGATGCATCAGAAATCAAAAGCCTTCATTATCAAGATGAAAAACTCTGGATTGGAACTGCAAAAAATGGTATTGTAATTTGGAACACATTAAATTCGACTTTTCAGGTTTTCAACGATACCCACGGATTACCAAATAATGTGGTTTATTCAATAGTTCCGGTAACTAAAGATGAATATTGGATTAGTACCAATAGTGGAATATGTAGAATAAAAAGCAACTTTTTATTGGACATTGATCCTTTATCATTTCAATGTTTTTCTACCAATGATGGACTTCAGGGCATGGAATTTAATACAGGTGCATGGTACAAACACAATGATGGCAATATTTACTTTGGAGGATTAAATGGGATCAACTGGTTCAATCCTGTAGAAATCAGGAAAGATTCTATTACAGGGCAACCTCTTATTGAATCTATAACAATAAACAATGAAGACTATGTCGGAGATACATCGGTATATTATCTCAATCATATGGATCTCTCACATGATCAGGACTTTATCAATATAAATTATTTTTCTCCTGATTACAGCAACAGGAAAAGTACTGAATATGCTTATCGACTCATAGGGCTTACAGATAGTTGGACTTATACAGGAACACAACAAGTAGCAGGATTTACTAATATACCTCCAGGCGAATATCGATTCCAGGTGTGCAAAGTATGGAATGATGAAGCAATTCCTGAAACCATTAAAGAATTATCAATATCAATTATTCCGGCTTATTGGCAGACCTGGTGGTTTAAATCCTTGCTTACCGTATTAATTCTGGGAGGAATATCTTATGGATATAAACGTCGTACACAGTATCTAAAAGATCAGAAAGAAATGGCAGAGCAGATTAAAGAACTTGAAATGCTGGTCCTTAGATCACAGATGAATCCTCATTTCATATTTAACAGTCTCAATTCCATTAAAAGTTACATTATTAAAGCAGACCGAGTCAAAGCATCAGAGTATATCTCCGATTTTGCACATATGATGAGAATGATACTTCAGAATTCAAGAGAGAGTGAAATCACTCTTGAACAGGAACTAGAGTCACTAAAACTGTATGTCGAGCTTGAGAAAATGAGATTTAAACAAGAAGTAAATGTTCAGTATTTCATCGATGCAGGTATTAATTTAGATGCTGTCTACATTCCGCCATTATTGCTTCAACCATATGTAGAAAATGCCATCTGGCATGGACTCATGCCTAAAGAAGGTAAAAAGGAATTAACCATTTCCATTTTGAAAATTGATAACACTATTACCTGTCGCATAGAAGATAATGGCATAGGCAGAGATGCATCTAGAAAGATTGCCTCACAATCCAAGAAAAGATATAAGTCCCTGGGCATGGGAATTACAGGTGAGAGAATCAGATTACACAACAAAGTATCATCGCGAAAGATCCATATCAACGTTAAAGACAAAATTGACACTGAAGGAATACCTACTGGAACACTGGTAAATGTAAATATTCCCCTTAATGATCCTGTAAAAGAAGAAAACTTCTAGGGTCTAATTGCCTTAACCAGAATCCCATGCTTCATAACAATATCAACTCCTTGCAACAAAGACACATACCTCATTGCATCTCCTTTTACGGCTATGATATCTGCATATTTTCCCTCGCTTATGGTTCCATATTGATCATCTACTCCCATCATTTTAGCTGGCCAATAGGTAGCTGATTTAATAGCATACATCGGATCAATTCCAAATTCATTAACCCATACATCGATTTCATGCCAAGTAGACTGGCAGTGGAATTTCATTGGAATTCCACTATCGGTACCAATCAGTAATACGACTCCTGCATCTATCAATTGCTTTACTTTCCTTTCAAGGGTAGGCCGCCGACTTGGAGTCAATTGAAAATATGGCAGTCGACCAGGATAGCGGATGGATTGCTCTATATCATCTATTATATCCTGAGGTAAGCCCAAATGCCAACAATCATTATCAAGGGCTTCAGGGTTATCTCTGACATATTCATAATTATATAATCCTTCAACTGTCGGTGTCCAGTATAAAGGGCCCCTATTCATTTGTGCTGTCCGCTCTTTTATCATCTCGATTACATCTGAAGGATATTCCGGGGCTGATGATAAGCCAGTATGTTCGAAGTTGTCCACATCTGCAAGCAATCCCCTTCTTATTTCTTCAGGTCTGTGGGAGTGAGCAACTACCGGGAGGTCATATTTATGTGCTTCTTCCACTACAGCTTTCACCTCTTCTATTTCCATCTGATCCTGATCAATCAATTTAATACAATCAACTCCAGCCTCTGCAAGTTTTCTAACTTTTGCTTTAGCATCAGCTACACCTTTCACACCCCATCTGAATGCTTCAGTACCAGGATATGGCTCATGTTGTATAAACGGACCAGACATATACATGGTAGGCCCTGGGATCTCTCCCCTGTTGATCTTATCCCTGACATTTATACTTGCCTCTAGCGGAGCTCCCAGGTCACGGGCACTAGTGACACCGGCCATTAACAATTGGTGAGCAGAAGACGGCATAATGATATCTTCTAGTTTATCTATGTAAGCAGTATCCCAATGTGCATAGTCACTGTGGCCATTGATCATAAGGTGAACATGCATATCCCATAATCCGGGCATCACAGTCATACCTTCAGTGCTTATTATTTCGACTCCATCAGGTACTTTAAGGTTTCCTTGATGACCGACAGCCTTAATTTTTTCTCCTTCGATGAGAATGACACTGTTGTAAACCGGGTTTCCTCCAAATCCATCAATTAATGTACCTCCGACCAGGGCCTTCATCTCCTGGGAATAGCAAGTAATAGAAATGCCCCATAATAGAATTGCAATAGCGAGTTTGTTCATGTCTTGTAATAATTAAAAGTAGGATGGAATATAAAGATTAAAATGCTTGGCATCATAAATACCTGGGAGAAAATATAAATGCTACACCAAGTGAATCAAAGTTTAGATGGTTTCACCTTTAGAAATGGCTTCTTGAAATGCTTTTAACCTTGAGATAACTTCTTCTTCTATAGGCTGTCGCTTATCCTTCCATACATGAACATCTCCCATATATTGAATATCTAAGTATTCAGCTGACCTCTTAAATGGTTCAAAAAAACCTGGCACTTCTGCATCATCTGATCCACAACTTAGGGCGTACCATTTACTGCATTTTATTTTTTCCCAAATATCTTTTTCCCATTTGATCAAATCAGATAATCGATCAAAGAATGTTTTCATCCTTGCACTCATAGAATACCAATAAACAGGAGTCAGGAATATCCATACATCCGATTCTGCCAACTCTTTAATCAATGGCATGAAATCATCTTTACTATTTGAATTATCATATTCAAAGTATCCCATTTCATAATCGAGAAGGTGAATTACATTTTGATTTCCAGAACCGGAAAGTAACTTAGCTATCGCGGTAGTGTGTCCGCCCTTACGACAACTTCCATTAATATAGATAGGCATCATAAGCACTAAAATAACTGCTTGCCTCTAAATACATTCATTGTATGTCTTCAATTATCATCGAATTATCTTAACAGAGACAAAATCAAGACTCAAAACTACCTAAACAGGTAGTTATTAATCTTTGAATAATGATTTCATTTGTTGGTAATGTATAACTCCGATTATATACTCAGTAACACTATATTTATAGCTTATCTAGCAATTACAGGAATATGTCAGAGATAAAATTACTTATTATTGAAGATGAAGCCATCATTGCTGAGGATATTGCTGAATTGTGTAATCTGCTTGGTTATGAAGTATTGGATACTGCTCATTCTGCAGGGCAAGCCTTAAATATTCTCAAGGACTTCCAACCTGATCTCATATTACTTGATATCAATCTGGAAGACGATATCGATGGAATAGAAATCGCAGAATATATCAATGAACATTATAGTTTACCATTTATTTACCTCACTTCTTATGCAGATATTGAAACTCTAAAAAGGGCTAAAAAGACAAAACCTATGGGATATATTGTGAAACCTTTTAACCGAGAACAATTACTCTCAACCATTGAAATTGCACTTCACAATGCTTCCCAGAATACCATCCCAGGGGGATTAGACATAGATCAGATCAATAAGAAATTATCAATTAACATAACCGGAAGAGAAGCATCGATACTCAGACACATATTTAATGGTAAAACCAATAAACAAATGGGTGAACTTGAAAATATATCTGTAAATACAGTTAAATACTACATTAAGCAATTATATCTGAAACTTGATGCCAATTCAAGATCTACCCTCCTAGCCAGAATCAGATCCATACTGGAATAAATCAAAAGCCATTGACCTTGGCCTGGGTACTTGATTTCACAGGATTCCATGCATCATCATATGATCTCTTGAAGAAAAATTCATCAAAGTATGCCTTGGTCCGTACAATTCTTAAATAGATGCCCGTGTAAATTGAAATGAGAGGCAGGTATTTCCAGAGATACAACTCTTCCTCTTTCCTTTCTGAAAACATTGAGATACTTACCATCTGAACAAAATCCATAATCAGGTATAGTGTAAAATTCATTAAGAGGAAATTATCCAGACGACCACTGTAATTAACGATCACATCTATAATATATATCCACCATGCAATGTCCAGAATTACATTGTAGAATAAATTCTCAAATAAAGCAAAGAAATTACTCCAATTGAAATGAGCATGCGGAAAGTAAATATCTTTATGTTTCCTTACTCTGAATCTAATGATGGATTTATCCCACCTCAGCCTTTGTCTTGTCAATTTTTCAAAAGTATTGGGAACACTTGTTAAGCATACTGCTTTATGAGAAAAAACGGTGTGATATCCTGATTTTCTAATCTTAACTGTGATATCACCATCAAGACCGGGACCAATATCCCATCCTCCCACTTTTTCCAATGCATCTCTTCTAAATGCACCAAAGGCACCACTGATAATCTTGTATATCCCTAGTGTAGAAGTGATGATCCGACCAACAGAAACAGTCTTAAGATATTCAATCGCTTGAAGCTTGGAACTGAGACTTTCCTTGTAATTCCTGACTTTTACATTCCCACCTACACCCCCTATTCTTTTATCCATATAGAAAGGAACCAATATATTTTCAATAGCATCATAATCAAATGAACAATCTGCATCTAGATGTACAACAAGACTGCCTCTACTATATCTAAAAGCTAGATTAGCTGCGGAAGCTTTACCTCCTCTCATTTCATTTCTTAAAAACGTGTGTATCAATCCCAATTTTTCAAGATTCCTACCAATAATGGGAGTATCATCGTTACTCCCATCATCGACTATAATCAACTCAAAATTTTTATATGTCTGCTCTGCAAGAGACGTGGTTAACTTAAATAAATGTTTCCCTTCATTCTTGCCGGGAATGATAATAGATACAAATGGCATTTCTGCAAATAATTGTTCTCTCGCAGCTGACCACTTTTTCTCCCTTCTGGTTTCATTAGCTTTGAAATATGAAGCTATCACGTAATCGACCATGATATATCTGAGAAACTCAAAAGCAAAAAAATACCAGAATATCCTAATGAACTTCAAAATTCCTACTTCGTTCCAATACTCAATGTATTCAGGTAATATGTATTCCCAGTATGGATCCATGATTTAGGACTGGATCAATTGATGATAAGACACTGTTATCGATTTACCTTGTGTAAGGCTATTATCCATGAGCATTTTATTAAGGTTGTATTCCAGGATTTTAATTACCTCTAAAACATCTTTAATTTTATAATCAATCAACATACATTCAATGTCTTGATCAGGATTAATAGTAATGATATCACGATCATTGAGGTAGGGCTTGGTAATCCTGCTTAGTTCCATCAATAAATTATTTCTATGCACCTGATTTAGATTACGTAATACTCCTTCTTTTACTTCAATTGACAAAGTAAAGAGGTCATTACTATACAGGCCAAGTTTTTGTTTTTCATGGTTGCTCAATATCTGATATACTGAATATGTTATAATTCCTGCAGGATCGAATCCATATTCTTCTACTTTGACTTCCTGAGTTTTAAAAGCTTCTGCTGCTTTTACTCTTGCCATATCTGTAGGTGTATATTCACATACATGATAAGTCCGTAACGCATCAAGGGTATTATCATGACCACATGTTACACACTTTGCCTTCATGGTTGTTTCCTGAGAACTATAATTACAAGTATTACATGTATTGATCTCACTGGGTTTGTCATAGTCAATTCCGATGTGCTTCAATTTATGGTTACACTTCGGACATTCAAGATGATCTTCCTTTTTAAAATCTGAAAGCGGCCCTACATAGGCACACCTAAAATGATGTACCAATTCCTCAGAATACAGATCAATAGAACTACATTGAGTACAACATTCTGAAAAATTAAGATATGCACTATCGCATTTGTGACATAGGTTAATTTTGTCTACCACTTTTCGCTTAAAGAAATTCTGATGGGAGAATTGTTCCATCATCTTAATCATTGATAATGTATTAGATTCACCACTTAGATCCTGGAGTAATTTCCAGGAGTATGCCAGTGGAGATGTAGCTGATCGATAAGGAGAAAAATTTGCACCCCTACTTACAAGGTATCTGCTAATCTTTACTAGGGCCCTCTGACTAGGATCTTCAGGAAGATTTAAGCTTTTGAAACGATTGAATGCCTGGTTGATCATTCTTACTTTCCCAACTGAAAAGAGAGGCGTTAAAGGATCAAATACACCATCTACATCTTCAATTTGCTTAGATTCTAAAGTTGAAAATATAGGATATAGATATAGTTCTTCTCTTGATCTGATCTCTGTTAATGTGTCTTCTTCATCCACTATAATGGCATCAAACTTTTGATTGATGATTTCCCCCACCATTGCTCTTCCCCTTACATGAAGAAAACCAATTTCTTCTACTTTTCTTAGATCTAATCGCTGCCCCGATGATATCTTTTTTACTAACATACTATTGAAATTTAAATCTGGTTTTTCGTACTTCTACATCCATTTTGTAAAAGTTCTTCCACCTCTTACTCTCTATTTCATTTAATGGTTTTATTTCTGCTACGATGTTCCTTTCTGTCGGCTCAAACTTCTTCTGAAATTCTTCTGGCAATGCATAGGTGCTGACATGAAACTTATGGATGATTCCCCTGCTCTTGCTACCATCCGGAAATTTGATGTCTACCTTTTCTCCTACCTGGATATATGGGATTTCATCCGGATCAAAGAAGGCACTGATTCTTGCCCCATCCAAGCTATGAATGGTCATCAATTCTTGTTTCTTGTAACAGATCTCATTTTTATTGAAGGAAATCTTACCGATCTTACCACTGAATGGTGAAACATAATGTCTCACCTCATTGAAGTATGAAGACTTAGTAATGAACGTCTTCTTTATTGCCTGCTCCTTGATCTTTAAATGCTGACCATAAGAACGATAATAACTCTGTTCTTTTTTAAGTGATTCTATCTCTGCGTTAATCCTTGCTTGTTCTTGTTGGAGTTTTTTATAACTGTTGTAGTTTTCGTTGACTCCTGCAAGAAGTAGATTCTTTTTCTTACCGATCTGTTCCTCATTCATTGATAACAACGCTCGTTGTGCGGCAATTTCAATTTCTAAAAGATTCAGTTTTTTTTCATTTTCCAGACGAGCTTTAACCATCCATTCTGATGGTTGATCCTGGGTTTGCATTTTAATCTCTTCATCCTTGTCAACAACAATTCTGTAAGAAAACAAAGTGTCCCCTTGAGCCACATGACTTCCTTCCTGGATGTTAAAATCAATCAACTGAATATCATCGGCAAAATTTACGGTCTGCTTAGGCAATTCAATCTGGCCCTCTGCCAGGATGATCAGATAGGCATAAATAAATCGACGTCCGATAAAAATCAATGCAGCAACCAGTAGAGATATGTACAACACCTTATGGAAGTTGATCTTCTTTTTCTTAACCGGTGGTTCCTTCAATACTTTGATGAAGGATTTTTCTTCCCTTAGTTTAAAATTCTTCATCGCTGATTAAAAGTTAATGTTGGCTGATCCAGAGTCTTAATTTCCAATTCTTTAAAACCTTTCAGATCAGTGAATAAAAAATTTCTTTGTGGGTGATCTTCAATTTTTATCGAAATCCATTCTTCAAGTTCTACTCTTGATTCAAATGTATTTACTGGAACCAATACTATCTCCCTCATCGTAAGAATGTCTTCCGTAGATATTACTTCAATCTCATTTCCCTGGAGGATATTCAGATCATTTGCTGATAAAGCATACCCATCACGTATCAGGTAAAATCTATTTCCAACATATCTGGGAGCATCATCTTCTAATGGAATCTTCTTCAGGAACTGTCCCAATTCAAGAGGATGAATCAATCGCTTGATCTCTAATAATTTAGTAAATAGATGCTGCTTGATCTCTATTCTTTCCAATTCCACAATGAGGCTATCTGCAGTAAGATCAAGGGAATAAACACCTTGTTCTAAATCCAGCATTTCTGACTTGACTTGATTGACTCTGCTCCGCTCGTCAAAGTGGAATTTTTTATATAATTCAGTATGGTATTGTTTCAATTTATACTGGTACTCATAATAGAGCTTTACAATTTCCTTTTCTTTATGGAAAACCTCCATTTCCTTCCGTCCTTCAATTAATTGATAATGGAGGGTTTTAGATTTACTTCGAGAAGGAGCCAGGTCCTTTGAAAAATTCAAGGTGAAAAACATCTGTCCACGATTGATATCCAGATCGCGTGCTCTGTATCCGGTAGAAACCTGAAGTCGAGGTAACTCATCTTTTTTGAATTGATGATCTACTACTGACTTTTCTAGAGCAACCCGCATTTCCATGAGGGTGTCCTGAGAGATGGCTTCCTTTAATGATTCAATATCAATGTCATAGATATATTTAAGGTCATCCTCTACGACAGGCAATTGAGCACTCACTATCATTTCAGAAAGTATATCATTATAATTTTGCACGCCATCTAATACACTTTGATACTTAAAGATCTTGGATCGAGAATCGATAACATCTTCAAATGAAGCAAGTTTATTGTAGTAGAGATTGGTGTATTGATATTCCAATTCATTGGTTACATCCAGTAAGTCTCTTATTATGGGTTCCTTCTGGTGGTTGAATAAATAGACGATAAAGTCATAATAAATCCCATAATTATGTCTGAGATCTTCCTGATCACCAATCATCTCATTCAACTCAAGCTGCATAGATTTCCTTTCAGCATCAATCTTATTACTCATCCACCCACTTCCAAGTAAATTCATATTTACTCTAAATCTGGACGACATTCCATTATCCTCAAGGTTAAATTCTGAATTGTTCAGACTGATTCCGGCGGATAAACCCCTGTTTCCTTTATAATAATCTATATCTGATTGAAGGATCTGTCGTTTCAGTGATCCAAGATTGGATAGACTTTCCTGATATAGCGAATCAAGAAAAAAAGCTTCCTGCCCTTTCATACTTGTCGTTATTGCAATAAGCAATATCAACGAAAGTTGTTTTATAATATACCCTATACTCATCTCTATCAATTGGTTCTTAATATCAATGGACACAAATGAGGTTTTAATTCTTTCCCTCTCATCATGTACATTCAATTGTTTGCTCGATAGAAGAAGTGCAATTCAGAAACGGTGACGGGCGGTTTTTTGCAGAATAACATACACAATATCTACATCTCTCACCGGTAGATTGCTTTTTCGATTGGTCAATTAGTACTGTCCTAAAGCACATATGGTACCAAAGTGACTTAAATTTTTGTCAGATACTTGACATTTTAACATTTAACATTAGTTAAAATCCTAATGCGAATTCTACCTAAGACAATTCATTTCACATAGATAACAATTCATCCTATCAATATGACGACTGGAAAGAAATCCCTTGAGAGGATGGTGATACATGTTCAATTTTGAATGGTGACTACTTTTTGCTGAAGGAACTCACGAAAGCCTGGAAGAGGATGAAACATTGAAGCAGTGCTTGGATCAATGATCTTTATTAAATTCCTGAATCATCTCTGAAACTATCGAAACTGCAATCTCCTCAGGCGTCATAGCATTGATGTGAATACCCACAGGTCCACGCAATTTTTCAAGCTGTGATTCCACTTTTTGATTGAGGTTTATTTCTTTCCTGCATTTCATAAGCAATTCATCTCTCCTATCTTTAGGACCCAATGCACCAATAAAGTATAATGGTTCCTCCATTAGTTCACGGAGATACGAATAGTCCCTTTCCATCGAGTGGGTCATCAGGATCAATGCTGTCCTATCGTCCCAGTTACAATATTTCTTGATATCATCATATGGCACCCTGCTTATCCTGTAAGTAGGATCGAATGAAGGTTTTACATAATCTTTATATACAATAAGATGGGTATCAAATCCAGCCCATTGTGTGGTACGAGCAAGGATAAAGCTATCAAATTCTCCTCCAATAATAACTACTCTGTTCTGTGGTTTTACAACCCTGGTGATGTGAGCATCAGCAGGATCATAAATTTTATTAAATGAAAATATCTTGTTATTGACATTGAAGTAAGTATAAGGATTTCCATCATCACCTATTCCATGAGTGAAAGAGGTTCTTTCTTTATGAACTTTCTCTATTACTTCACACAATCCCAGGGCTCGATCTTTTGAAAGAAATTCAAGGCATACCCAGATTCTTCCTTTGCATCCTAGTTTTTCTGTGCCATCATATTCAAATTGTGACCTCCCATTGGTGAAAAACAATTTATTGGCTTGCCTCAAAACCTCTCTTTCGACACATCCTCCACTCAACGCACCTTCATAAGTCATATCCTCGGCCACAACCATCTGTGTCCACTGCTTGCGATATGACGATCCCACGGTTTTGAAAATGGTGGCAACGACAGTACCCAGACCTTGCAGGTTTTTAGACTTTATAAATCTGATGTTCCTTATAATCTCATACATAGCCCTATAATGTGGGTACAAATAACTAAAATAGAATGATCCAGGTATTCCTAAATCATCATGTTTTCAGACTACCTATCATTAACTCAGGCCTTACCCACTGATCATATTCTTTCTCTGTAAGATATCCTAAAGTCAATGCAGCTTCTTTAAGTGTCGATCCTTCCTTATGAGCCTTCTTAGCTATCTCAGCCGCCTTATCATATCCAATATGAGTATTCAATGCAGTTACAAGCATCAGTGAGTTGTCTAAATTCTGCTTGATCCTTGGTAAGTTGGGTTCTAAGCCTATTACACAATTATCATTGAAACTCACACAAGCCTCTCCAATCAATCTTGCAGAGATCAGGAAGTTGTATATCATCATTGGCTTGAACACATTCAACTCAAAGTGTCCATTCATACCTCCTACATTAATTGCTACATCATTACCCATCACTTGTGCCATAGCCATCGTTAGAGCTTCTGATTGTGTTGGATTTACTTTTCCCGGCATAATGGAAGAACCCGGTTCATTAGCTGGAATGATAACTTCTCCAATACCACACCTTGGTCCTGATGCCAGCATTCTGATGTCATTTCCTATTTTCATCAATGAAACTGCAACTGTCTTGAGGGCACCATGCGTTTCTACAATGGCGTCATGGGCAGCCAATCCTTCAAATTTATTTTTACCTGTTACAAAAGGAAGTCCACTTATTTCAGCAATCTTAGCGGCAACCAGTTTGTCATATCCTTTTGGAGTATTCAGTCCGGTACCTACTGCAGTTCCTCCCAGGGCAAGTTCTGAGAGATGCTTTAGAGTAGCCTTAATGGCAGAGATTCCATGATCTATTTGGGATACATACCCTGACAATTCCTGACCGAGGGTAAGAGGAGTAGCATCCATAAAGTGAGTTCTACCAATCTTAACCACTTTCATATATTTCTTAGACTTGGCTTTCAGGGTGTCCCTCAGTTTTTCAAGTCCGGGAATGGTTACATCGTTAATGACTCGGTAAGCTGCAATGTGCATGGCTGTAGGAAAAGTATCATTGGATGACTGCGATTTATTAACATCATCATTAGGGTGGAGGTATTTATCTTTGTCTGATAATGCTCCACCTTTTATTACGTGTCCCCTGTTGGCAACAACTTCATTGACATTCATATTGGATTGTGTACCCGAACCAGTCTGCCATACAACCAATGGAAATTGATCATTCAATTTTCCAGCTAGTATTTCTTTACACACCTTAGCAATTAACTTTGCCTTTGTTTTAGGAAGAACTCCAAGGTCAGCATTAGCCTGTGCAGCAGCCATCTTCAATACTGCAAAAGCTTCAATGATTTCCTGGGGCATACGTTGTCCACCTATCTTAAAGTTTTCACTTGAACGTTGAGTTTGAGCAGCCCAATATGCATCTGCCGGTACATTAACATATCCTATGCTATCTTTTTCTTTTCTGGTCTTCGCCATGGTATAAATGGATTTTTTTAAGAATGTAAAATTAATACTATTCCAATTATGAATTATGATCTGGCTCGCCTTTATAGCTGATATAAATTGGGATTCTTTCTATTTATTATCTTTAATTATCAATATATCTGCTGCATTATGAAATACAACAATATAATCATCATTAATAAACCTATGGACGAGGTGATTGCCTTATTTGATAATTTTGATAATATGAAAAAATGGCAACCCGAACTTCAGACCATAGAACACCTCAGCGGTACTCCTGGTGAGGTGGGCGCTAAAACCAGACTTGTATATCAGCATGGAAAAAGAACCACTGAAATGATTGAAACTGTTAAGGTCAGGAATTTACCTGAAGAGTTCTCCGGCACATATCAGATGAAAGGTGTTGAAAATCATATGTTTAATTCATTCAAAGAGTTGAGTGATGGCAATACTGAATGGTATTCAGAGAGTGAATTTATCTTTTCAGGATTTATGAAATACATTGCCTGGATGATGAAAGGATCATTTAAAAAGATGTCTTTTAAATTCATGAAAAATTTTAAAGAATTTGCCGAGTCTAATTGATCTAATTTTCGAATTATTTTGTTGATTTTATATTGGTCCCTTTAATAATTGAAGGGATGATCTTTCATACTTCCCGTTTTAATTATTTAACAATGAAAAACAAAGACAGAAAGGTTTTAAAACTCATTGAACAGATCGATGAGATCATACTCAGGTTGAAGGATTCTGAAAAAAAGTACAAGGAAGAATTGAACAAGGTTCATCCCAAGTATAAACAAAGTGCCATAAACCTTATCCATTATAGGGCATTGAGAGAGCTGGACTTAGCCCCCATTCAGAAGAAACTAAGAAACCTTGGCGTAAGCCGTCTTGCTAAAACCAACCCCCACGTGATGACCAGTCTCATCAACTCAAGAAAGGTTCTTGTAAAACTCGTGAATAGCAAAAACAAGATTCCTAAACAGACAAGCCTAACCATTACAAAAAGTGACCAGCTTGTTAAGAAAAATACACGCGCTCTATTAGGGTTTAAAAGCAAGCACAGATCTTCAAGAATCATGGTCACCTTTCCCACTGAAGCATCTAAGGATTATGAAATGGTGAAGAATATGATTAAGGTAGGGATGAATACCGCAAGGATTAATTGTGCACATGATGGGCCCGAAACATGGAAGATGATGTCGGATAATGTACAACGTGCCTCTCTTGAATTGAACAACTATACCAATGTAGCCATGGACCTTGCAGGACCAAAAATCAGAACCGGAATGCTGAAACCAGGACCTAAGGTTTTGAAATATCGTCCTTCAAAGGATATTTACGGTAAAGTAATCCAGGGATTAAATGTATGGTTGAGTAAAGAGCCTCCAATTAATCCTTTAATACCTCACGTTCCTGTTTTTCTGGATTCATTGGACACCTTATTGGAAAATCAGACTTTGTATTTAAGAGATACAAGAGGTAAAAAAAGAAAAATCTTTCTTAAAAGGAAATACGATGATGGAATCCTGGGT
Source organism: Saprospiraceae bacterium (assembly GCA_013002995.1). Classification (GTDB taxonomy): domain Bacteria; phylum Bacteroidota; class Bacteroidia; order Chitinophagales; family Saprospiraceae; genus JABDLO01. The sequence goes on from JABDLO010000038.1 coordinate 40,606, forward strand.
CTCATCAACAAGACTACTTATCTACGGACCGGATTACCTATTTATTTCAATGCTGAATACACAGATATTGCCTTTTTAATCGGGGAATTACCACATAAAGAAATACCCATCAAATTGGAGGTCGGTGAAAAGTTGAGGCTAGATCGTGATACGATACCGGGTAAATCTGCAGTTATCAGTCACGATGGAAAAGTATTGGAAATGGCTCACGTCCATTGTCTGGCTTCCCAGGTATTCGATCAGGTCAAAGTCGGTGAACCGGTATTCTTTGATGATGGAAAAATCTCAGGTGCGATTGAAGAGGTTCACGAAGATAGGATCATAATCAATATAGAACATACCACCAGGCAGATCTCAAAACTCAGAGGGGGAAAAGGTATTAACTTTCCTGAATCTAACCTCAAGATCAATGGTCTTACAGAAAAGGATATCCATGATTTAGAATATGTAGTAAAATATGCTGACGTAGTTTCTATGTCTTTCGTCAATAGAAAAAAAGATGTCAGAATGCTTTATTCAGAATTGGATCGATTAAGCCCAGAAAAAGACATGGGTATTATTTTAAAGATTGAAACTCAGAAAGGATATAACAACCTGATAGGTATCATCCTGGAAGGCATGCAAAAATACCCAATTGGCCTTATGATCGCACGTGGTGATCTGGCGATAGAAACAGGATGGAAAAAAATAGGGAAAGTTCAGAAAGAGATCCTTTCAATCGGACAAGCTGCTCATATTCCGGTAATATGGGCAACACAGGTATTGGAAACACTTGCCAAGAAAGGTATTCCATCCAGAGCAGAAATAACAGATGCTGTCATTTCACAACGTGCCGATGGTGTCATGTTGAACAAGGGGCCTTATATTCTGAGAACCATTCACTTCCTGGATAGCATCCTCAAGGACATGGAACCTTTCAGAGAGAAATTTATCTCTTACACCCCACCTATTGAAATGGAAGAGGTAGCTGAAGTATAAAAATCACTTTATACTCCAGATTTCATTAACGTTAACCAACATATATTCCAGTAGTAGTTTATATGAAAAGCTGTTTTATGTGTGTGATGAGAGCGGAATTGAATGTCTGAAATACATAAAAAAGAAATAAATCACTGAAATAATGGTATACAATGACAAGGGAGAAAGATATCTATTCCTAGAGCCATAGGAGTATTGATAACTCAGAGCACCCGGTCTTCCCAAGAACGTCCTTAGGGACTACAATAACTTGTTATCAAGATCAAAATAGAGCTGCATTCAATTGCATCAACTTACTATTAAGAGAGTGATCTTCAAGTACGATAATCTTTTATCCACATTGATTACAATATTTAAATATAACAGGATTGTTACAGTTAAGACGTGTATTCAGTTCCCCCATTATATTTACCTTAGAAATTATCAACAAGATAATATATGTCGCAAATATCAATTACAGCCATTCCTCGATTACTTCCGGATGCACATCAATACCTGGTCATTTATTTTCCCGCAGATGTAATCGAAAAGAATGCCTTCAAATCCATGGACCGCCTAAAAGTTAGCTTCAAAGGAGGAGGTTATATCCATTGTGCACTGAAAAAAGATAAGCAGGGATATTACTGCATCTATCTGGGAAAATATTTCAGAGATAAATCAGGAATTAGAGAAGGACAAGAGGTTACCGTACTCCTGGAGAAAGATGAAAGTGATCTGGGGATGGAAATGCCTTTTGAACTGGATGAAGTCCTGGCAATCGATGAAGAGGCATTGAAAGTATGGAATGAGATCACACCCGGGAGAAAGAGAAGTGCTGTCTATTTTATATCCAAAGCCAAACAAGAAGAAACAAGAATAAAAAGAGCACTATTAGTTGCTGAAAATCTAAAAATAGGATTTATAAATCCAAATGAAATTACACGTAGACATTAAATCATTAAACATCTTATCTTCACGCTTGTTGCATTATTATTAACTAACATAAAACTTTTACTCAATATGGCTTTTAAACTACCTGAACTGGGATACGCTTATGATGCATTGGAACCAAACATCGATGCACGTACCATGGAAATACATCACACAAAACATCATAATGGTTATACAACCAAATTAAATGCTGCAATTGAGGGTACAGACCTTGAAGGCAAATCAATTGAGGAGATCTTAAAAGGGTTAGATATGTCTAACACCGGAGTAAGAAATAATGGTGGAGGATATTGGAACCATTGCTTATTCTGGGAAAACATCAACCCTAATGACAGAGGCAGGCTCTCCGGTGAATTGTTGGATGCAGTGAATGATGCTTTTGGATCTAAAGAAGATATGATGGATCAGTTTTCTAAAGCTGCTGCCACAAGATTCGGGTCCGGATGGGCTTGGTTGTGTGTCCATGAAGGAGGAAAATTAGATATCTGTTCTACTCCAAATCAAGATAACCCACTTATGCCAGGTGTAGGATGTGGAGGCACTCCTATCCTTGGACTGGATGTGTGGGAGCATGCATATTACTTAAACTATCAGAATAGAAGGCCTGACTACATCGGAGCATTCTGGAAGATTGTCAACTGGAATGATATTGAAGCAAAGTATGCTGCTGCGAAATAATTTTATGGATTGAGTTCATAGAATCCCTCAAGACCGGAGATGATATTTCACTCCGGTTTTTTTATGCCATTATATTTCTTAGGTTTTATATTTCGCTAAGTTTCGCGGAGGAGTCGCAAAGGCCCGCGAAGAAAAATTTATTACTTCCCACGATGTGAGAAGTATTCACTTCGAACTATTATTTCAAATATTCATATGGAACTCAATCACAGAAAATCAATATTTTTGAACTCAGAGATATCGTTGCCATTCCCAAAATAGCAATCTTATTACATGTCTTTGTTCTCTGGGGCCTGAAGGCCCCATTCCGTAATACTGTTTTCTCAAAGTCTCGAGGTCTCCCAGTCCCGAACTCTATTCTCCACGATGTGAGAAGTATTCACTTCGAACTATTATTTCAAATATTCATATGGAACTCTATCACAGAAAATCAATATTATTGAACTTAGAGATATCGTTGTCATTCCTAATTTAGCAATCTTATTACGCTTCTCTTATTTCTGGGGCCTGAAGGCCCCATTCCGCAATACCGATCATGGCTTTCAAGCACTTCTACATCAATAAAAATTTAACACTTTTTGGCAAGGTAGTTGACATTTAATGGGTGATGCATAAGTGTTAATATCTCATTAAACCTTACTTAGGAACGGACAGAGGTCTTGACAACAATCCCTTTTATTACTAAATTGAATAAAATCCTTCTACCCATGATCATTTTCACCATCGCATTGATGATACTAATCATATTTGGAGATAGAATACTTGAGAAAGCTTAAGGTTTACTTTACAGCTTCGTACATGGCTCTTACTTCCTCTTCTGTATAAGTGCCCATAAGGCCTTTCTGGAAGATGAACTCTTTATCTCCCATGATCTTCACATGTCTGAAGTCATAGATTATGGTACCGTCTACGTCTTTTTCAAAGATGAAACCTCCATCTTCTTCTTCAATGATTTTAGAGAAGTAACGGCCATTCTTAGCATCTTCCAAAGCTTGACGCTTGGCTTTTTCTACATCTATGGTCTGTGATTGACTGCTGTAAATCTGGACATTGTATTGATCACCTTTTACGATGATGCTCTGCATCACACCCAAGTCTTCTTTCTTTACTTCAGCTCCGGGAGGTGCCAGTACGGAAATAGGCATTCCATATGAGAGCAGATCTAACTCCTCATATGAGGATGTAGGAGATGGTTTACATGAAATTAAGAGGATCAATGCACAATAAAAGAATATTCTGACCATAGGTTTTAATTGAATCTCAAATGTAAATAAAAAGCCCGGCTCATAAGTCTGAACCGGGCTTTCATTTTATTTATATAGCTACTAAGCTTTTGTTTTGATACTACATCCAATAGCCTTCGTCATAGAAGGATCAACAGGTTGTCCTTTTGTAATATTCATCATAGCATTCACAACATATTGCTGTTGTACAGCTGCTGCATCTCTTGCATTGTCATCTACCGCACCGATATACTCCACTTTCATGTCTGCATTCATTACAAATACATGTGGAGTTCTTGTAGCTCCGTATACAGGATAAACTGTCTGTCCTTCATCAAAAAGGTAAGGGAAATTGAAGCTTTTCTCTTTAGCTCTGGTCTGCATTTTTTCGAAACTGTCTCCTGGCTGTACTTCAGGATCATTAGGGTTTACCGCAACAAAAGCAAATCCAGCTTTCTTGGCTTCATCTGCTAATGAAATGAGGCGATCTTCATACATTACAGAGTAAGGGCAGGTGTTGCATGTAAACACCACTACATATCCTTTTACATCTTTAAAGTCTGATAATGAGTACATCTCACCATCTACTCCTTTTAATTCAAAGTCAGTTGCGGTGTCTCCGACTTTGTATCCATTGTCTCCATCGTTGGCTGCTAGTGAAAGCACCATCATCATGGACATACACAGAAATAATAATTTTTTCATAAGGCTTAGTTTGATTTATTGATTGATTTTAGAAATGATATTATCCAGTTCTTCAGCAGAATGAAATTCCTGCTCATAAAAATATTTTGTGCCGTCTTTAAAGACTATGGTTGCGGGTATTGCCCCTGACCAACTGGGATCCACTTTGTCTATCCATACGTTAACATTTCCATCGTCAAGCAAAACAACCTCAGACTTCAGTTGATTCTTCTCCATGAATGGCAACAATTTACTCTTTATCTTCCTCGGAAAATCAAGTGAAACCAGGGTTACTTTTATGTCTTCCCCATACTTTTCAGTTAATGCATCAATGTAAGGCATCTCTGCAACACATGGTTTACACCATGTAGCCCAGAAATTGATAACATGAATCTTTCCATCTCTCACATCAAAATAGTCTTTCTCCAACTCAGTAAATTCAGAATACACCTTTACAGAACTTTCCTGTGCTTTCATCCCTGTAAATACAGAACATGACAAGAGGATGATAATCAGAAATCTATGATATTTTATAGTCTTTAAATTCATTCATTGATCGCTTTGATCTTATGCAATAAACGTGCACAGTACAATATTGTTATAAAAAATTGATACATAGGGTTAAGGAAGGGTTAAAATCAGGTTTTTC
>JABDLO010000045.1 GCA_013002995.1 Saprospiraceae bacterium
GCTTTATTTGATACTGATGACTTTGATAGCAGGATCTATGCTTTTGAGAATGATATTCAGTATGAATTCAGGATACCTTTTTACCAGATGAAAGGCACCAGGATGTATTTATTTGCAAGATACAAGGCTACCAGAAGAATGACTTTGGAAGCAAGAATTGATCGTACTTTTTTAACAGATGCTGAGGAGATTGGATCTGGCGGAGAAGAAATATTGGGTAATAAAAGAAATGAAATTAAAGCTCAGATGATCTATAGATGGTAATTGGCAAAAATCATATGCATTTGATGAACCATCAATTTTAAAATTTGTAATTAAAACATGACTTATACAACACCCATCAACATCAATGACCTCTGGATTGGTGACTGGCTGAAAGATAAAGCTACAGACTTAATCGGACGATATGAAGGACCTGGAAAAGATGGGAAAGTGATGTTGCGCACTGATCATGGATTGATCTCCTATCCCATCGTTAATTTGGAATTGGCAGAAGAGCCGGATGAAGATCGTGAATTGAGTTTTGAAACAGAAGCGCCAATTAATCAATCAATGGTGTCGGCATCCATCGATCTCCATATTGAGGTTTTGAATCCCAATTATGCAAATGCTTTACCTGAAAGGATTAGAGACATTCAAATAGCCGCTGCCAGGAGATACATTCAATCAGCCATAGATCAAAATCTCAAAATATTCACCATCATTCATGGTAAAGGAACCGGTGTGTTGAAGACTGAAATCTTGCATTTATTAGGAGATTTCCCCGAAGTTCAATTTACCATCCCTAAGAAAGATGGAGGGACTGTAGAGGTGTGGTTGAGGGGGTAATAGTATTCATATTTTACATACTTATCAGTATATAATTTTAATGTACTTTACAATTCGAGAATTAAACACAATTGACTTTAATATTAAGACACTAAAGCCATGATTGAGAAAGCTTTATCCTATATAACAAAACGTTTAAATGAACATCTAAACCTTCAGCTTAAATTGAATGAAGATATCGTTGTCCTTTCTAATTTATTAAATGAGAATGGGAAGGTTTCATCCTCCAATGAGAACAAGGTTTTCATGACTCTTGTAAATATTGAGCAGGATATCACTTTAAAAAATTTCCATCCACACAGCGGGGATACTCACCAGGGCTTTCAGAAGGATACACTCCTAGATATCAATTGCTATATTCTCTTTGCTGCTAACTTCCATGAATCCAATTACAGAATCGGACTTAGATTTATATCCTCAATCATCCAATATTTTGAGGCTAATCCAAGCTTTTCTAAGCAAGGTTCACCTAGCCTACCTCATGATATAGAAAAATTGACGGTGGAACTATCCAATCAGAGTGTTGAACAGGTGAATCATTTGTGGTCTGCATTAGGGTGTAAGTATATGCCATCTATTTTATACAAGGTCAGGTTGATAACAATTAATAATAACATCATTGTCGAGCAAATACCTGGAATCAAACCTATTGGAGATGAATTTTAAATTTTAATCATTAAACACTTTGGTTAGTGTATCAACGATATAACAACCTCTGTTATTCTATTCCGGAGCTTTATGGATGGATTCTTGAATTACGGCACATTCTCCTTCCTCATCTGGCATTTCTAAGTTGTTTCCTGACAGAGAAAAATTGATCTACTTCAGTATTGAAATATCCATATTAGTCTTTTGTTCCAATAGAAGTGCCACTTAATGGGTTATTTGAGTCATTATTTTGCCAAGTCCCTGCATAAGTACCGCGGTCTGCGTTAAATTGGCCATCTGCGGTTCCTCCATTAGAAATTCTCGTGGTAACAACTCCACTCTCAGTTACAGATCCAGACTCAGCATACATAGTACCATTGCCAACTGTAACCGTTCCAGTTAAAGTACCCTTCTCCGTGACATTCCAAATCCATGTTCCAGAGGAAGCACCAGAAAATGTTCCTCTCCATGTTCCTTCATAAACAGTGGTATCTGGTGAAACCATGGTATCTGCTGACGTGTCATCCTTAGAGCAAGAAAGGAATGCTAGCATAATTAATGTTGCCGCTAATAATAGGTTTTTCATGATTTTCTAATTTTAGTATATATGCCCGGGAATCAGATTTGTAGTTTCAACGGTCACCGATATTTGGCCTTCCCTTCTTACAAGAGTAGATGTTCCTACAACTTCTTTTGTAGGATGGTCCACCACACCATTGGTGGTTATAATGGTGTCAATATTTTCCTGACCCATAGAGTCTTCCTCAGATTTACTACAGGATGTAAAACCAATAAAAATGAAGAATAAAAAAATACAAATCTTATATTCATAATTGTAGTATTAGCATGAATTAATAAGAATGCCAACCAATTTCAAGTCTATCAATGTCATAATTGATAAATCATTTAAGGCGTCTGGAAACTATAATTATTTAAATTTATAAATTAATGGAAGGAATGGCTTGTACTATTTTTTCAATTTGTAGAACTAGTTTTTACTAACCTAAATTTTGCTAGTACTATTCTTGCATTCAGGTCGGTAAGTCATGTGTAATAAATTGTTATTCAGTTATTTATGCAATTCGCTAGGTGTGTATCCAAATTCTTCCTTAAAAGCACGGCTGAACCAGGAAGGATCATTGAATCCTACATTGTAAGCAATGCTTGAAATGGTATCATCACCATTCAGTATCAATTCTTTTGCTTTTTGTAACCTGACCGAACGAATAAATACGGCGGTTGATTTACCGGTAATCGCTTTTAATTTACGATAGACTTGAGATTCACTAAAGTGTAATTTGTGCGCCAATTGAACAGATCCAAATGAATGATCGCTAATATGAGCATGTATAAGGTCAATCGCTTTTTTAAGGAATTTAGCCTCAGCACCTTCAACCTGTTTTTTCAATAGCAATGAATAAGAATCTTGATGAATTTTCTTCATCATTTTCTCCCGCAATAACATTAGCTGCTCAAGTCTGGTGAATAATTCTGCTTTATGAAATGGTTTAATCAGATAAGCATCGGCACCATGTGATATGCCACTTATCTTGTCCTGTAAAGAAGCCTTAGCGGTGAGCAAGATTATGGGAATATGATCTGTACGTTCGTCATTTTTTAATGTAGAACACACCTCATAACCATCCTTGCCGGGCATCATGACGTCAGAAATGATGATATCCGGAATCCTTTCAAAGGCGACTTTAATACCATCTATGCCATTCCTGGAATATATGAGACTGTATTTTTCATCTAAACATGCTTTTAAGTATTTAGCTACATCTTCATTATCTTCTATAATCAAGGCCAATGGCAGATCCGCTTTTTCCGCCCATTCTACCGGTGGAATGTAGCTATGTTTCTTAGGGGTCTGATGAGGTATGATTAAGTCATTAGTAATGGGTTCATTTCTGGAAATAGGGAAATGTACTATGAATTCACTTCCTTTGCCCAGTAAACTTTTCACGTCAATTGACCCACCCATCAATTCAGTCAATTCTTTGGTCAATGCCAGTCCAATGCCTGTTCCTTCTCCGACACGGGTTGAAGAATTGTCAACCTGATGGAATCGATTAAAGATGTTATCCAGTTCGTCCGCTGAGATACCAGTTCCATTGTCCTTAACTTTGATAAGGAATAATTCACCTCCATTTTTCTCCATGCTATTTAAGTGAACAATGATCTTGCCTCCCGGCATGGTAAATTTGATCGCATTAGAAAGCAGGTTAATGACTATTGTAGATAATTTCTGAGGATCAAAATCCATATACAATTCTTCAATTTCCGGATATATTGTGAGTTTTATTTCAGACTCTTCTGTAAGGGAGTTAAAGCTTTCGCATAAATATTTAACAAATGGGATGATATCAGCTTGAACCAGTTGTAATCCCAATTTTCCACTTTCCAATTTACTCAGGTCGAGCATCTGATTGACCAGATCTAAAAGTCTTGCACAATTCCGGTCAATAATTGTCGTCCCTTCATCCAGCCATTTTTCAGGACTTTCCTTAATGTGCGAAGTCATGCCGGAAATGACGGTTAAGGGAGTACGGAATTCATGAGATATGTTAGTAAATAGGCGATTTTTAGTGTTGTCGAGTTCCTTGAGCCTTATCGTCTCTGCTTTTTCTAATCTTCTGTTTAATTGAAACCTATTGATGGAATATAAAAATCCTAATCCCAATATACCGTACAGAGAATAAGCCCACCACCTCTTCCACCATGGTGAAGCAATTGAAAATGAAAAAATGGCACCTTCTTCATTCCATATACCATCACTGCTGCAAGCTGTGACCATAAAGCTATATTCTCCCGGATCGAGGTTGGTATATCTTGCTGTACGC
>JABDLO010000051.1 GCA_013002995.1 Saprospiraceae bacterium
AAATAGCCCCTTAACCCGCCTATCAATACACAGTTGTTCCTTTTGATCAACTGTGGAGACAATATATACTTTAGTAATTTACTTATTTTTTTCCAACCTCACCAATGAAATTGATCACTGGAAGCTGATTATCTATTAAAACACCTATTATTTAAATATTTTATCGAATTCTAAACCAGAAAATGTTCCAGATGACATAAACAGAAAAATTACTTCCTTTTTCTGTAAAGCAGATACTTCATCTTCCAATTCCTCTTTCTCTGTAATGACCAAGGCATCAGATCGATTGAAAGCTTTTCTGATTCGATCTGAATTCAATGGTTTCATTCTTTTCATCTCAATGGTATGGTGATCATAATAGATAATGGCATTATCAGCATCAGACATTGCATCTCGATACTCCGGTAAAAAAGATTCATTCAGACTCGAAAAAGTATGCAATTCAAAACATGCAACCAAACTTTGATCAGGATACCATTCCCTAACAGCAGCTGTAGTGGCCTTTACTTTAGAAGGAGCATGAGCATAATCGATGAATACAAGATTTCCAGACTCCACAGGTACTACCTGAAGTCTTCTGGACACTCCCTTGAAGGATAGCATTGCTTTAGCAAAAGTAGCTTCATCCACCCCTAATTTCCTTACACACAATCGACAAGCTTCCAGGTTTTGATAATTGTGTTTTCCGATGATGGGCAACTTCATCCATTGGTGATTTAAGAATACTTCATTCCCATCATTCAATTTGGCAGAAGCATATGGGATCAATTCAAGATCATCTCTATCTATACTCGCAATTAATTCCTGAATATGATGATCTTCCTTGAAATAGATTACTGTTCCTCCCTGTTCAACAGACGCTATTAGTAATGAAAACTGTTTTACATATGAATCAAAAGTAGGAAAGACATTGATGTGGTCCCAGGCTATTCCAGTAATGATGACTACGTGAGGGTGATAATGAAGAAACTTAGGCCTTCTGTCAATAGGAGAACTTAAATATTCATCTCCCTCCAGAACAATAATATCTGAATCCGAAATAGAAACCATCCTCTCATATCCGTCAATTTGAGCACCTACCATATAATCATGGTTCAATCCTGACTCTTCCAGTGATCTCATGATAAGTGCAGTTGTTGTTGTCTTACCATGACTACCTGCAACTACAACCCTGGTTTTTTCTTTACTCATTTCATAAAGGAATTCAGGATAAGAGTAGACCTTTAATCCTAATTCCAATGCCCGGGCAAGCTCAGGATTATCCGATCTGGCATGCATACCCAGAATGATTACATCTATATCTTCTGTAATTCTTGCGGGATCCCAGCCCATTTCTTCAGGTAATAACCCGGCATCTTTTAGTCTGGTAAGCGACGGATCGTATATTTCATCATCTGACCCTGTAATCTGGTATCCTTTTTGACATAATGCTAGTGCAAGGTTGTGCATTGCCTTTCCGCCTATGGCTATGAAATGGATTTTTTTCATCAATTATGGATTAAATTTTCTAAAGGCCGGAATTTATGCAAACTGGAGCATAGTTTTTCCATTTTGAAGAATAGAAAAACATATTAATTTTGTAGGGTGTTTATACCCTTCATCGGTTTTAACCATCTATTTTGATAACACATTAAATAATAGATGCTTACTTTGAACCGTTTATGGTATTAAATTGTATAAAACTTGATAAAAGATGAATTCTAAAAAATTAATAAGAGCAGTTTCATTCCTGGCTTTAGTCCTGTTTCTCTCTTCATGCAACAGAGGAGGAACTGGATGTCCATTTGAACTCAGTGCAGGACTGGACCTACTCCAACTACTGGCAAGATAATTATGAAGTGGAATGATCTTACTCAGATTGACCAAGTTCAACAAATTATAAAAAACTCCTACGAAAAGCCCCAGATAATTTTTAAGCACAGTACTTCCTGTTCTATCAGTTTTATGGCTAAGATGAGACTTGAAAGTAAGTGGCATGATGTTTCCAAGGATGTAGACCTACATTATCTGGATTTAATTTCTCATAGAAATATATCTAATCATATCGCTGAAACATTCAGTGTATACCATGAATCCCCACAAGTAATCCTTGTAAAGGATGGGGAGGCAGAATACGATGCATCACACTTTGACATTTCAGTTGAAGAGATAAACGAAAGCCTGGAATATATTTATGAGTGATCAGAAAGTGATCTCAGAAGATGGATTTCATACCATTTCTTCATCTGCCTACGGAGTTACATACCATAGCATCTATGGTGCTCTTAATGAAAGCATTACAGTATTTCTTTCTGCCGGGCTTCAATTTCAAATATTAAAAGGAAAAAAGAAAATATCCATTTTCGAGATGGGACTGGGTACAGGTCTCAATGCCCTTCTGACACTTATTGACACAGCTGATACAGATATTCATATAGACTACACAGCAATTGAATTACACCCCTTGAAATGGCAAGATGCATCAGAATTAAATTACATTAATGAATTGAATGGGCAACAATGGAAGCCTTCATTTCAATCAATGCATACTTGCCCAGCAGATCAATATGTTGACCTAACTTCCAGCTTTCGCTTTCGAAAATATCATGGTGATCTGTTAACAACCGATATCGAAGGCCGTTATGACGTGATCTATTATGATGCATTCGCTCCAACGGCTCAGGAAGAATTATGGACGTCTGCTGTAATGGAAAAAATGTATAACATGCTCCATCAGGGAGGAGTATTGGTCACCTATTGTGCCAAAGGAAGTTTTAAAAGAGCTCTAAAATCAGTGGGTTTTAAAGTAGAAGCTCTCCCCGGTCCTCCCGGCAAGAGAGAAATGACACGCGCACATAAATAGATCAAGATTTATCATCAACATTCAGTAAATTGTAGCTACAATTCATTAGCTATGAAAAACTTAATTTTCACCCTCTCTATTTTACTTCCAATCTTAGGAATGAGTCAGACATTCACCCTGGAAGAAGTATTAAGTGCTCCTTACCATTCAGATCTGGTATCATCTCCATCAGGAAATTCCATCGCATGGGTAAGCAATGAAAAAGGGCAAAGGTCATTATTAACAGCTGCTCTTCCTTCTCTCAATCCGGAATTACTCTTTAAATCTAATGGAGATGATGGACAACTCATCTCCAATATTTCTTTTTCATATGATGATAAGCATATATTTTTTATTGTAGGGAGTGCTCCAAATAGAAACGGAGAAATCGCTAACCCGGCATCATTGGTCCCCTACCCTAAACGTCTGCTTTTAAGAATGAAGCTCAGTGATAAATCCATCGATACAATCGGTAGTTATGGTAATTACGTCATCAGTCCTGCCGATGATGTTTTACTCATTCCTATGGGTAAATCTCTTTTATCGCATGATCTGTATTCTGGAAAGAAAGAAACATTATTATCGATGAGAGGTACATTCAGTAATGTGCAGTTCTCTCCTACTGATGATGGGATTGTATTTACAAGTAATCGAGGAGATCACAGCTATATAGGATTGTTCCATCGAGGTGCAGATCGGATAGATTGGTTGGCCCCTTCTGTTGATCGTGATGTTAACCCGCAATGGTCTCCTGATGGAAAGCAAGTGGTCTGGATCAGAATACCCGGCCTCAAGAAAGGAGAACTTTTCAATCTGACCGGATCAACATCATTTGAAATCATCGTATATAACTTGACTACAGATACACATGAAATCGTATGGTCCTCACCCGGTGACGATGGAGGATTTGCACAATACTACCCTTCTCACCCCATAAGGTGGGCTAATTCTGGTGATATTGTTTTTTATTCAGAACATGAAGGTTGGATTAAGTTGTACAGCCTTGATCCTAAAACAAAAGAAGTCACACGACTCATCGATGGTGATTGTGAAGTCGAACACAGTTCTATGGATCCTTCAGGATCTGTAATAGTATTCAGCCATAATTGTGATGAGATCGATGGAAGAGATATTGCAGCCTATGATTTAAATGAGGGAAAAACAACCATGACCCTTAATGGACCATTTATAAAAACGGACCCTGTTCTGTTGTCTAATGGTCATTGTATTTATAGGAAGGGAGGTCATAATTCAGTTACCACAATCGGACAGATGGGAAAAAGTATCAATAGAACCATTTTTCCGAATGTCACCCACACTTTTCCTAAAGATGAACTGGTAAAACCTGAAAAGGTCATTTTTAAAGCTGCTGATGGGCTTGAAATACATGGTCAGTTATTCGTTAAAGATAGATCAACTAAAAAACCTGCCATCATTTTTATGCATGGTGGCCCTATCAGGCAAATGGTACTTGGGGTCCATTACAGGGGATATTATGCCAATGCATACCTTATGAATCAATTTCTGGCTGATCAGGGATATGTTGTGCTAAGTGTTAATTTTAGAGCCGGCATAGGATACGGTAAAAACTTCAGACTGGCAGAAAGCCAGGGGCCCAGGGGAGCTTCAGAATATCAGGATATTGTCGCAGGTGCCCATTTTCTTCAATCACTAAGTTTCGTAGATCCTGATAGGTTAGGATTATGGGGAGGAAGTTATGGAGGTCTGCTTACTGCTCAGGGACTTGCCAGGGATTCAGATCTTTTTAAAGCTGGAGTAGATTTTCATGGTGTTCATGACTGGTCATGGCGGGCCACAAATTTTTCTCCCGGGGGTGCCTGGGGAATTACTAAAGATCTCTTGGATCAGGCATTTAATTCCTCACCTGTTGCTGATATAGATGGTTGGAAATCGCCCGTCCTATTTATTCATGGCGACGATGACCGAAATGTCATGTATGGACAGACAACGGACCTTGTCAGAAGGTTAAGAGATAAAGGCGTCTATCACGAGATTCTAGTCCTGCCGGATGAAGTTCACGGGTTTTACAGATGGCAATCCTGGTATGAGTCCTATAAGGCGACGGCAGACTTTTTCAATAGGTTTTTAAAAAAGGAATGACTACTTGTTCCTTCTTTTCTTATTCATATGAAGGATGGCTTCCTCTATTCCACGGATAGATAATGGAAACATCGGGATGATCCTGGATAGGTATATTGTTGTCATGATATAATTCCAATTCTGCTGGGGTTCCGGGTTTAACCAGACCGTCCTTTTGAATTTTTCCTGAATTCTACCCCAATTGATGATGCTGTTTTCATCCAGTTCCCATGGTGCCATAGCCGCATCACCAATGACAAATACAGAGTACTGGGGATCATGTTTCAGGAATCGGTCCATATCAATATATTTAGACCTGGCAGAATCAGTATATACCCTATTGTAGATGGTATTATGGAAATAAAAGACTTTAAGGTCATGAGCAAACCTGGTTTTCATCTTTCTGAATAATCTCCTTACAACCCGAATGTAAGGATCCATGGAGTACCCTCCATTATCTATCATTAAGATGATCTGCATCTTCTCATGGATCTTATCTTTAAATTCCGGTAAAAAGATCCCTCCTTTCTTTAGTCCACCTTTTATCGTGAGATCCACGTCAAGTATCTCTTCTGATGACTCTTCAAGTGTTCCTTTTAATGTAGACAGTGCTGCATCAATATTATTATCTGAAAGCCGTTCATCCACATCTATTGGGAAATATCTTGAATCATTGAAAACAGCCCTTGCCATCTTCCCTCCCCCGGTACCCCCCAGTCTTATACCTCCTTTGGCAGCTCCTCCATGACCATATGGTGAAATTCCATCCGTTCCAATCCAGTGACTTCCCCCGGAATGACGTGTACGCTGTTGCTTTGCAACTTCTTTCATTCGCTCCATTAACTCCTCGATACTCATATTGCTATAGTCAGCCATCTTTTCAAGTAGCTTCTCTCGAGGAGTCAGGTCTCCATCATCACCATCCTCCATATTGGGATCATCTTTCTTCATTAATTCCTCTCCATCAATAATCTGCTTAATATCAAAGCTACTTAAGTGGACCTCACTTAAAAACAGATCAACCAATTCTTCAATATCTTCATCACTCGGCCTAAACTGTGCACCATATTTAGAATCCAACCACTCTCTAAAGGTTTCTGATCGCTTTACAGCATCAGATAGGGCTTCTCCATTGCGTATATCAATATTAAGGAAGTATAAATAGTACGCCCTCGTAAAAGGTCCCATCATGGAGGGATGTTTTACTACAATGCCCCTCAACACCTGATACAAATCTCCAAACGTACTTACAAGCCCCTTCGATATGCTTTTACGCAAAAGCAACAAGGTCCTCACATCAGCGTGAACTCCATATTGCCTCAATGTCTCCGGAAAACTTGCAAACATGATTAATTATGTGTTGATCTTTTGAGAAAATCCTCTGAACCTTGGAATATCTTTCTTTGTATTTTTTCTAGGTCAGATTGAGTCTTTATAAGCACACCCAGTCCTTCTAGCTTTTCAATCTTTGGAATGGCCTCATCAGTTGCAAAAGATTTCATATACTTTATCCAGTTAAGTAATTCTCTAGTGGTAGGAGCTCGTTCCAAACCAAGATTTCTAAGCTTGTAAAATATATCGCAGGCAATGTCTACTACTTTATTGTCCGCTTCAGGATAGTGTTTATCCACGATCTGTAACATCGTTTCTGGATTGGGAAAATCAATGTAGTGATAGATGCATCTTCCTTTAAATGCCGTAGGTAATTCCTGTTCTCTATTACTTGTAATGACGATTGCAGGCATGTCTTCTTCATTCACTTCTACAACACGTCCTGATTCTGGCATGATGAACTTCCGATGACTTAAAGCATAAAGAAGATCATTGGGAAATTCTCTAGGGGCTTTGTCTATCTCATCGATGAGTAATACAGAATTTGGAGCAGTATACGCCTTAGCAGCAGGCCCCATATTTACGTAATCGTCCAAATGATCTGTATTTCTACCACCTGTTGATAATGCAGAAGTCAATCCTTTCTCTTCTCGTTGAGCATTCAATATCTCAATCTGGGAGTCCCTGAGGTATTTTACATGATCAAACCTTGCAACAAATTGATCAACATTACTTTTTGATCCCACAGGGTATACAAATAATTCCAATCCAAGTGACTGAGCATATTGTATAGGTAATTCAGTTTTACCTGTTCCTGGTTCACCTTCTATAAGCAGGGGCATTCCAAGAACACGAGCCATATGAAAAGACTGAGCGAGAGAAGGGTCACATAAGTAATGATCTGATCCGAGCCACATTGATTTTTCAGCCATAAATTTTGGATGTTTAGTTTAATTAATCGGTTGCATGGTTTCAAGAAGTCGAGCCATTTTCTCTTTTAATATGTTGATCGCGGAGTAGGGCCTGATCATAACTTTGAACTGATTGATCTTCCCTTCACTATCCCAACATATAATATCAACACCATTTATCTGAATTTGATCAACTACAGCTTCAAACTCAAATACTGAATATGAATCACTATGTACTTCATTTATGTATTCAAATGTTCCATTGAGCAGAATATGCATCGCCCCCGTCAGATACATAGTGGTCAGTACTTTACCTTGCTGGGGTTTAAATAAAATGGGTGAGAAGAATACAACTTCATCAGATAGAATTTCGCTTAACTGTTGAGTGTCTTTATTTTCAACGATATGATGCCACTTTTTTACTTGATCCATATGCTTGATTTATATTTCAGCAACCAGGTAGGCGGCTTGATTTATTGCTCTTTTTGCATCTAATTCCTTAGCTTCATCTGCACCTCCGATAAGGTGAGTCTTTATACCTTTTTCATTTAATTCCTCATAAAGATCTCTCAGTGGTTCCTGACCAGCACATATCACAACATTATCTACAGGCAATATTCTATCTTGCTCAATTACAGTAATGTGCAGGCCTTCATCATCGATTTTTCGATAAGTTACATTGGCCATCATGACGACCTTTTTCATGACCAGGCTAGCACGATGAATCCATCCTGTAGTCTTGCCGAGGTTTTTACCATGCTTACCTTTGGAACGTTTTAGAAAGAATATCTTACGAGCAGGTGGCACCGGGTCAGGCGGAGCTACAGCACCAGGTTCCTGATAATCTGTGTCAACACCCCATTCTTTCATATATGCATCTTTATTGAATGACAACGACTCTCCCTGGTGAGCCAGATATTCAGCCACATCGAATCCGATTCCTCCTCCTCCTACGATAGCAACTGTTTCACCTACTGGTTTCTTATGATAAAGCACATCAACATAACTCAGGACTTTAGGGTGATCAATGCCTTCCAGCTCTGGAATTCTGGGAGAAACTCCAGTAGCCAATATGACCTCATCATATCCTTTCTCTATCAATTCGCTGGCAGTTACTCTGTGATTCAGAAAAATATTTACACCTTTCAACTTTAACTGTCGATCAAAATATCTGATGGTTTCAGCATAATCTTCTTTACCAGGAATGACCTTAGCCATATTGAATTGACCACCTAAGATGGGTTCTGCTTCGTATAGGTCAACCTGGTGTCCCCTCTCTGCAGCATAACAAGCAGATGACATTCCAGCAGGCCCACCACCAACAACTGCGATCTTTTTAATCTGAGCAGAGGGTGTAATATTTAAGATGGTTTCATGACAGGCTCTGGGATTAACCAGGCAGGAGCATACCTGCATGCTGAAGGTATGATCAAGACAGGCTTGATTACATGCAATACAAGTATTGATTTCATCTGATCTGTCTTCCATTGCCTTCAAGACTATTTCAGGATCGGCCAGAAATGGACGAGCCATTGAAACCATATCAGCACAACCTTCATTGAGTACTTTTTCCGCAACTTCAGGCATGTTGATCCTATTGGTAGTAACCAATGGTATATTCACTTCTCCCATCATCCTTTTAGTCACCCATGCAAATCCGCCTCGAGGCACCATTGAGCCTATAGTAGGCACCCTTGCCTCATGCCATCCTATTCCCGTATTAATGATTGTTGCCCCTGCTTTTTCTATCTCTTTGGCAAGATGGACAACTTCTTCCCATGAACTACCTCCCTCGACAAGATCCAACATAGAAAGCCTAAAGATGATAATGAAATCTTCTCCCACAGCTTCCCTAACCTTTTTGACGATCTCTATTGGGAATTTAATCCTGTTTTCATAAGATCCTCCCCATTCATCCTCCCGATGATTGGTCCTTTTAACTATAAACTGATTGATGAGGTATCCTTCTGAACCCATTATTTCTACCCCATCATACCCCGCTATCCTGGCCAAATCTGCACATCTTACAAAATCGTTGATGGTACGAAAGATATCTTTAGTAGACATTTCTCTTGGTCTAAAAGGAGTTATCGGTGATTGAATCGCGGAAGGTGCGACACTATTAGGATGGTAAGCATATCGTCCGGAATGTAATATCTGCAGACAGATCTTACCTCCCTCCTTATGGACAGCATCAACAATTAATTGATGACCGGGTAATTCACTTTCATCAGACAGCTTGGCCGACATAGGCCCTACCGATCCTTCTTCATTAGGAGAAATACCACCTGTGACTATTAACCCCACTTGTCCACGAGCTCGCTCAGCATAGAATGCAGCAGCTCTCTCATGACCACCCGGAATCTCCTCTAACATGGTATGCATCGATCCCATTAGGACCCGATTTTTCAATGTGGTAAAACCAAGATCTAAAGGAGAAAGCATTTTTGAATACATGAAGTGAGTTTTTAAAAATTTAACTCAAAGTAAAGATTTATTGCTTCACATCCTTGTATCCTTATCTGTTTTTTACATAGATATTTTTAAACTCTGTTTCATTAAAGAGTTCCTCTTAATGCCTGTTCCCTTTCAATGGCTTCAAAGAGGGCTTTGAAATTCCCTTTACCGAATGAATTGGCACCTTTACGTTGAATGATTTCAAAAAACATGGTAGGCCTTGGATTAACTGTTTTAGTAAATATCTGTAGAAGGTATCCTTCATCATCCCTATCCACTAGAATCCCCAGTTCACTCAAGGTATGCACGTCCTCATCAATATCACCAACTCTCGAAAGGAGGTTTTCATAGTATGATTTCGGCACCTTTAAGAATTCTACTCCTCTGCTCTTAAGCTCCGTAACTGTTTCAATGATATTATTTGTGGCCACTGCTATGTGTTGTACTCCTTCCCCTTCATAAAAGTCAAGGTATTCCTCAACTTGCGACTTTTTCAACCCGGCTGCGGGTTCGTTGATTGGAAATTTGATTCTCCCATTGCCGTTGCTCATCACCTTACTCATTAAGGCTGTATATTCCGTAGAAATATCTTTATCATCAAAGGATAATATTTGCTTAAAGCCCATCACCTTTTCATAGAAATCAACCCACTCATTCATCCTTCCCATAGCCACATTCCCTACCATATGGTCAACATATTTTAACCCGGTATCAGTAGGATTGTATACAGTTTCCCATTTGCGGAAGCCAGGAAGAAATATACCATGATACTCCTTACGCTCCACAAAGATGTGAACAACCTCGCCATAGGTATAAATACCGGATCGCATCACCTTGCCAAAATCATCTGATTCTTCAGTGGGATACATAAAGTGTCTTGCTCCCCTTGATATGGCTTGTTCATATGCTGTCGTAGCATCATCTACCCATAAAGCAATTACTTTGACGCCATCTCCATGATCATCAATGTGCTTTCCGATTTCAGATCCACTGTTCAAAGGGGATGTCAATATCAATCTTATTTTATCTTGTACCACTACATATGACTCCCTGTCTCTAATCCCTGTTTCTAATCCTGCATAGGCCAAGGATTGAAATCCAAATGCTGTTTTATAATAATGGGCCGCCTGCTTGGAATTACTTACATATAACTCAATATAGTCTGTACCATTAATAGGCATCCATTCTTTCTGATCCGCAACATTATGATTTACTGAAGTTAATGTATCCATATTATTCAATTATATTGTTATTGCAATTATTGCTTATGCAAATATAAATAAATAATAAACACTGGTCAACTTAAAGATGTTTCGATAAAATCAAATTAATACGATTGCATATTATTGAATACCTGATTGATGATCCGGGTGAAGTGAAGGTAATCTTCTTCAGACAGGTCTTTCCAGGTGAGTTCCCTCAATTGCCTTACTTCATTGATACAATGATCAACCAAGTTTTTTCCCTCTTTTGTGATCCTTATAATGGTTGCCCTGCGGTCGGTCTCAGAGGGCAATCTATTTAGAAATCCTTTCCTTTCCAGCTGATCTATTAATCTGGATACCGTAGGTGCATCCTTGAATATAATTTCTGAAATATCAACTTGACTCAAAGGTCCTCGCTCCATCAAGGTATCGAGGACAACCCATTGTTCCGGGGTGATATCAACATCAAGTTGATTAAATGCTTTATTAAAGCAAAGTTTAACAATCCTTGTAGTACTTTCTAGAAGAAACCCTACCCTTTTATCCTTTTTCCGGCCTCTCATAAGACCAAGATAAAAATTTCTTTATAAAGGCATAGCTTCCAACACCTTTCCTTTTACAGAACCAAATCCAACTTTGACGCCATTTTTATCACCATATGCACGCATAATTACAGTATCTCCGTTTTCGAGAAATGTGCGTTGCGTACCGTCATTTAATTGAATGAAGTTCTTACCACCCCAGGATAATTCGAGCATAGATCCGTATGAGTCTATATCCTTTCCACTAATGGTACCGGAAGCCATGATATCTCCAACATTGAGATTGCAACCATTGACGGTGTGATGTGCTACCTGTTGTAACATATTCCAATACATGTATTTAAAATTGGATCTACATACAACAGTATCAATATTTTCCTTTGTTCTAATGATTACTTCAAGATGAAGGTCGTAATTATGATCACCCTTATATTTCAAGTAATCTAATACGGGTGGTTCCTGATCAGGGCCTTGAACTTTAAAATGTTCAAGAGCTTCAATGGGAACAATCCAGGGAGATATAGAAGATGCAAAACTTTTACCGAGGAATGGGCCGAGAGGTACATATTCCCATTTCTGTATATCTCGCGCCGACCAATCATTGAATATCACCATACCAAATATATAATCACGAGCTTTATCTGTTGAAACCCTACTTCCTAATGAAGACTGCTTACCAATGATGGTCCCCATCTCTAACTCGAAATCCAATCGTTGGGTAGGCGATAAGATGGGAGCTGAATCAGGAGGCTTGATCTGACCAATAGGTCGATGAATGTCTGTTCCTGAGACTACGATGGAAGATGCACGTCCATGATATCCAACAGGTAGGTGTTTCCAGTTGGGAAGTAAGGCATTCTCCGGATCTCTGAACATCTTTCCTACATTTGTGGCATGTTCAATACTTGAATAGAAATCAGTATAATCTCCTACTATTAAAGGCATATGCATGGTTACACTATCCATAGGTATGAATGCCTGAGCTTTATCCTTTAATTTAGACCTATCATTACATAATTCTTGTTGAATTATATTTCTTACGCCGGAAGTTGTCTTCTTACCCAAAGCGATAAAATCATTGAGCTGATCTCTATACCAGATTGTAGTGGGTACTTTATATTCATCCAATATGCCAAGAGAAGCAACGTATCCAAGGTTGATCACTTCATCTCCGATTCTCATTCCCATCTGTTTTCTGCCGTCAGGTCCGGAATAGATACCCCAGGGGAGATTATAAATCGAAAAATCACTATCTGCATAAACTTCTTTCCAGCTTTTCATATATACTATTTCTTTATCCATGATTGATAATAATTCCCATCGTCTATTTTCAATGCTTCTTCTGTAACCATTAATGGCCTGAAAGTGTCTATCATCACAGCCAGTTCTTCTGTAGATTTCTTCCCAATGCTCCGTTCATAAGCTCCGGGGTGTGGACCATGTGGGATTCCTGCCGGATGTAGGCTGATATGCCCCTGATCGATATCATTTCTACTCATGAAGTCCCCATCAACATAATATAAAACTTCGTCAGAATCTATATTAGAATGGTTGTAAGGAGCTGGAATGGCTTGTGGGTGATAATCATACAGCCTAGGAACAAAAGAACATATGACAAATGCCTTGGTTTCAAATGTCTGATGAACAGGCGGTGGCTGATGAACTCTACCGGTTATGGGTTCAAAGTTATGAATAGAAAATCCATAGGGATAGTTATAGCCATCCCACCCTACTACATCGAATGGATGACTTCCATAAACAAGAGTGTGTAATGTATTTTGTTTTTTAATTTTCATTATAAACTCTCCTTGTTCATCGTAGGTCTTAAGATCATGCGGTAGTTTGTAGTCACGCTCACAGAATGGTGAATGTTCTAGTAATTGACCAAACCAATTTCTATATCGCTTAGGAGTATAAATCGGATGGAAAGATTCAGCATAGAAGATCCGGTTTTCATCCGTTTCAAATTCAATTTGATAAATCATACCCCTGGGAACAATGAGGTAGTCACCAGGTTCAAATTCAATGGATCCTAATAATGTAGTTAGAATGCCGTTTCCTTTATGAATGAAAATCATCTCATCTGCATCTGCATTTTTATAGAAATAATCCATTTTCACTTTTCCGGGAGCAGCAACTCCTACATGAACATCACCATTTACTAATAATGCCTTCCTGCTTTCAAGATAATCATCCTCAGGCTTCACATTAAAGCCAATCAGCTTCAATGACCTTAGATTCTTTTCCAAGGCAATCGATGGAGATACATTAACAGAACTTAATATTTCTTTGACTTGAGTAGGAGGATGAAGATGATACAACAGAGACGACATCCCATCAAATCCGATGGTACCAAATACCTGCTCATGATACAATGTTCCATCAGGTTTCCTGAATTGTGTATGTCGTTTCTGAGGAATATTTCCAAGTCGATGATAAATAGGCATGCGAATAGATTTTTATCAACAATTGTTGATGTAATAATAAACATTTGTTTGTATATGTTCAACTAAATGATCATATTTATCTTCTGAAGCATTCAATACATGACTAAGAAGGAACATTTCAACAATGTCGTTTTAAGTTTAATCCACGAACGCGGATTCAAAGCTACAACCATGCGGGATATCGCTTCAGCATTGAAGTGTGATGTCTCCAACTTGTACAATTACATATCCTCTAAACAGGTATTTCTTGAAGAATTACTATTTATGATGAATGATCAGTTTCACACAAGAATTGATCAAATTATGCAATCTAATCTGACTCCAGACAAGCAGCTTCAAGAAGTAATCAGGATGTATGTTGAATTCAGCCATCAACAACCTCGAGAAGTGGGTATCTTATTGAATGAATGGAAACATTTAAGGGGAGAACAACTCGCTAGATTCAATAAGGAAAAACATAAATTTGAAAAAAAGATTTCAGCAATTATTAAGAATGGTATAAAGTCAGGTCACTTCAAATCTCTGAACGTAAGACTAATTACACACTTCATGCTCTCGTCATTACGCATGCTTTTCATTCACTCTGAAATCAATAAGAATACCCTTCAACTGCAATCAGAGATTTCTGAATATATCCTTCATGGAATATCCAATAATTGATAGATCCCAACTTTTTTTTTCTAGAAAATCAAGTACATTTTTCTCTGTCATCCTTTATATAATCAAATACAGTTAATTAAAACAAAAAATAAAGGACATGAAAACTCAATGGTATGCAATATTCAGCATGATAATTATGATGGTAGGCTGTGCTTCCTCTTCTGGTATTCAAGGTAACTGGGAAAAGCTAGGACAGAGGACCGTCAATTATGGGCTGGATAAGGATGAGATCAAAGTTACAGCCAGAGAAGGTAAATTTAAAGCCATCAAGCTTGCTTTCAGAGGTGGTAAAATGAATATGCACAGATGTGTTATTCATTATGCCAATGGTGAAAAACAAAATGTTGCTTTAAAGAAACAATATAGTGCCGGAGATGAAACGAGAACCATAGACTTAAAAGGAAATCGAAGAGTAATATCAAAAGTTGTTTTCTGGTACGACACAAAAAATCTTGCTAGAAAAAAAGCAATAATAGGACTTTGGGGGCTGCACTAATTGAAAGCCCTCAATGTATCTTTACTGACATCCCATATCCTGCCTGGACATCTCGTCATTATTAGGAAAGCAATATCCTGACAACACATATTTAGGAAGATAACGTTCCATATCCGGATCATGCAGAGCATTGGAAAGAAAATCTATGATATCAGACTTCTGTTGTTTAGACAATCTGAAAGGACGTAAGGCTACAAGATCATCGGATACATGTGGATTTTCTGAAACAGCCTGCATTTTAAAATCAATTACTTCTTCAATGGTATACTTGCTGCTACCGTGGAAGAAACTTTTGTAATCCTTTAGGTTATATAACTGAGGAACTTTAAACTTATAATTGTCCTCTTCTTTTCCGGTGAACATCCCTCTTCCCAGGTTCCTGGGATCATTCTCATGTGTATTCAGTCCACCAAATTCATACATATCTGCAGTACCCAACGCGAAGAATTGCATATTACTGAATGAAGGGCTATTGTGACAAGAGATACAATTGGCCTTCCCAAAAAACAACTTAGCGCCACTTTTTTGGCTTTCAGTCAGGGCATTGTTCTGGCCTTTAAGGTATTGCTGGAAGGGAGCTTCATTGGTTAATATTGATCTGAGAAATGCTCCCATGGCAAATGATGCTGTCTCAGGTGTATATCGATGCTCTTCCGGAACATCCGGAAACGCTTCATCAAATAATCGAGCGTAGCCAAAATCATATAAAACACGATCATTTATTTCTAATCTATGAAGATCAAATCCCTCGATATTCTGTGCTTCCAGGCCTGCATATCCTGTATGGTTCACTTCGGCCAGACCTTCCCAAGCATGTTCAGTACCTATGTTTTTATCATTGGCTCCAAAAGTACCACTCCACAATGTATTGGTCATATAAGTTACGTTCATGACCGTCATAGGCCTTGTACCCTGAGCGTCAATTTCTGATTCCTGATACCCATCAGCAAGGATTCTCCTTGTCCCTTCATTTCCAAATCCTACAGCTCCATCAGCTATACCCTGGATACGTCCAGGTAGGAATCCCTTAGAAGGAATATGACACGAAGAACATGAATAGGTCTCGTAACATACATCATATTCCGGATTTTGTGCTAACCCAGGTTCAAAGAACAACAATTGTCCCAGATTAATTTTTTCTTCGGTAATGGGATTGGCAGGATCCTGATTAGGAAGGTTTTTATAATCTCCTGTTTCAGGGAATATGAAATATTCTAATTCTCCATTTCGCGAATTTTCAGCTATAATTCCTTTCAGCTCTTCATCTATCGTAGGTTCAACAGTTTTGGCACAGGACAAAATGAAAAACACCATCATCAGCGATGCACATAATAATCTAATCTTCATAGGGACAACACATTATAATTTATTATTCAAAAGTAATTCCTAAGCAAAACCTGTTTCCTGTTAAATACCAGTGCCTTTTATGCTATTTAGCATATTTATTCTTGATCCTTGATAGCGAGAAGTCTATCCATATCTTCTATGGCAATGTCCTTATTGATGATTTTAATGATACCATCTTTCTGAAGGGAAGAGAGGTTCCTTATTGCATTAGAGATGTTCATATTACTTAAGAGGGCAAGATGTTTTCGTTTGAAGTAGACTGCAAGTGTTTTACCATCTTCTTGTAAACCATATGTTTCCATTAAGAAATGAAGAGCATCTGCGACTCTTGCTCTCATATATTTCTTGGTCAGGTTCAACATCCTTTTATTACTCTGATGATAATGAGCAGCCATCTCTTTAAGCACATTTCTGGAAAAGGTCTTATTGTTATCGAGCAATTCATTAACATGATCTTTCCTTATCATGCAGATTTGACAATCCGTAAGAGCGTAACAATCTGTTGTATAAGGTCCTCCTGAAAAAAGATCAGAAATGCCAATAAATGAAACGTCCTTATGAAGGTTGATAACTACTTCATTATTGTATTGATCTTTTTTAGTTACCATCACTTTCCCTTCCCTCAAGCAAAATAGGCCTGAAGGGAATGTGCCTTCTCTGAAGACAAGATCTCCGCGTTTATAATTCATAACATTGCGATCGCTGTCCAGAATGGACCGATCAAGGGTATGTACGCCGGAAAGGCATGGATTTTTTGAATGCTGGCACGAATCACAAAAGGATGTGCCTTCGCAGTTGTTCACCTCATAACTAGTCATCACATCTAACTATTTCTGCAGATTTAATGCAATATTCATATAAATCTGAATTTGATTTAGATTCTATGTCATAATATGATATGATCTATATCAATAAAAAAAAGAGGAGACCTAGGCCTCCTCTTCAATATTATTTATATGATCTTCTTAATCAATCGATTATAATCATCTTTTTAGTGGCATTATAATCACCGCTCTTAAGGGTATAATACAATACACCAGTTACATTTAGATCTTCCTTGTTAAGTTTAATCTCATTGTAACCTTGAGTATAATTACCTCTTACATTAGTGATCACTCTTCCTGAGACATCATAGACAGTAAGGGTCGCATTTCCATTTTCTGGAAGAACGAAACCAATAACCGTTACTTCATCAAATGGATTAGGTTCATTTTGCTCTAATCTAAATGTTGTTTCTTCGCCTCCGATTACATTTAATTCTAGGCCTTTGATTTCGAGTTGATCACCTACATAAGCTTCGCTATTTATAACCTGTCCATTAAGATTGATCATGTTGCTGATATTGCCAGAGTTAGTAGCAATAGCCTTTAAAGTAAATATATTATCAGATGCCCCAACTCCTTCCATATCTGAATAGGATACTGTAACAGTATTGTTGTTGATCAAACCAATATGTGAATCATTCATTTTCGCATCTCCAGATTCAATTCCTGTTATGATCAATCCATCCAATTCCAAAGTAAACTGATATCCATGCACTTGATTGAAGTCTTCACTAGAGAATATCAGATTGAGTTCATCTCCCTTGTTGACTTGTTGCTCAATGATGTTCAATGTCAATACTCCATTACTTCTGGTTCCAAGTCCTATATCTCTGGCATTAGCCTTTGCAGTACCGTTGACATCTCCCATCTTTAATCCTACGAAGTTTTGCCCCTCCATATTTCCATTCAGGTCACTTATAGAAATGAATTCCTGGCAATCATCTAGTGCATTCTCAACTGTCAGCAGATCAGATTTCCCTACAAACCTCCATACAGGTACTGATGGCCATTCTTTATAGATGCCTAAAATCAGTTTCCTCATGACAACAAGGTCAGTTCCCGTGACTCTCTTATCATTATTAACATCAGATGCAATAACTTTATAAGGGTTCACGAACTCATCAAGTCCTAGGATGTGTCGTTGGATGAGTACTATATCTAAAGTACTTACACCTTCATCATCTTCTCCAGACTTTGAAGCTTTGATTTGGTAATCTGTATACATCGGATTATCAGTAAAAGCATAATTGCCGTCATTACTTGTCATCATCGACAAGCGATAAGCTGAATCCTTCATATTCTGGATAAATACCTCAACTTCTGAAATGTTTTCACCTTCATAAGTTTCTATGTGGCCTGAAATTGAAGCTCGTTGTTGTCCATCAGGACATGCATCAGGCTGATTATTAACCAATGTCAATTCTACCTCACACCAGTCTGAATTCAACTTTGGATCCCATACCGTCATCTCGACCATCACCGGGCTTGCTGCTACATCATCACAGTTGAAGATCTTCGCTGATGAATTCTGATCCGGATTCCACAACTGGGCATCTCCATTCAGGTATTCTGC
>JABDLO010000072.1 GCA_013002995.1 Saprospiraceae bacterium
GTTGTCCCTGAACAAAGAGATACAGTGTCTTATCATTCTTCGTATAAACCTTTATTTCTATGGCTCCAAGAGCGAATTCTCCGACATAGCGTTCAAGGGTGCCTTTCTCAACGTCTATTGAACTTGGAGTACGTTTGAAAACAATATGCCCGTCAATGGCGGGTTCTGCTTTTAATTGAGCACCTGATATGTCACCAATTTCATTGGTGAGAAAATTGAATCTCAAAGGCAAACCTGCAGTTGTATCCACTCCGGTTTCTGTTATTTCAAATGGTTCAAATACATCGTAGTGATAATGTTTTAAATACAATGTCATCAACTTAAACTTGGCTTGAAGGGAATCATTGACCATCTCTATATCAAATTCTCCATATCCGGGATGGTTGTATTTACCTATGTATTCTACCAGACTGTGTGAAGGTGTTGTATTTTCTACCTTATTGGAAGGAGTGTCTTCTTCGGCTTCCTCCGCTTCTTTTCGTGCTTCTTCCTGACGATCAATGAATCGTTGCGCCCAATCTGTTTTCTCAGCATTTAACATCCGATCAGCGACAATATTTCTGACCATACCTGGTACAGCAGATCCATTCTGGTTGGCCAGAACAACAATACCAATGCTGTCGGTAGGAAAGAAGGCCACATTTGCTGAAAAGCCATCAATATTTCCTCCATGTTGCACTCTATAATGTCCACGATAAGAAGATATAAACCATCCATATCCATAATTAGAAAGGTGCATGTCAGGAAATTCATCATCCGGCATTCCGCTGCTTACCACCATCTGAGAGCTCATCGCTTCTTTCAGATATGGTTCAGGCAGTATTTCCTCTTCATTAAATTTTCCATTGTTGATCCAGACTTTCAGCCAGTTGGCCATATCATTCACACTGCTGTTGATACTCCCGGCAGGACGCATTGCTGCAATCCGATAATAATCCATCTTACTGATGATACTATCGTTTTCAAGTTCATAACCGAATGCAGCATTTTCACTTTCCAGTAATTCATCAATGGTTACATTGGTTCTTGTCATATTTAATGGGGCAAGGAATCGTTCCCGGATATTGTCTTCCCAGCTCTTACCTGTTACTTTTTCAGCAATAACTCCTTGAGCAAGAAACATGAAATTATTGTAATACCATTGTTCTCGAACTCCTGCAAAAGGTTCCTGATACTGAATTCGAGCCATAAGGCTGTCTTTATCAAAAGTAGGGAAGAGGTACCATGAAAGATCATGTCTTGGTAAGCCGGTTCTATGGCTCATCAGGTCAGAAATGATGATCTGGTCATTCATTTCATCGTTGAAGAATCTCAATTCCGGAATGTGTTTAATCGGACTATCGTCGAAACTTAACTTTTCATCATTTCTTAGTTGGCCGAGAATGGCAGAAGTAAATGCTTTGGTGGATGAACCGATAGCGTATAAGGTATTGGCATCAGCCGGGATTTTATTTTCATAATCACGATACCCAAACCCCTTTGAATAAACCAATTTATCTTTTTCAATAACAGCCACTGAGAATCCGGCAGCCTTGGTTGCTTCCAGTACTTTATTGAGGTCATCCTCAATACCTGTCAAGCGGTCATCTGACTGAGAATTGATGTTTGATATGATGAGGAATGATACCAGGAGGAGTATTACTTTTTTCATAGTTTTTCGTTTGGAGTGAGCAATTAGATATATTAAGATCTGATTCCAATATAATCTAATCCATGAAGTTGCCTTCAATCATTTCGATCAATCGACTGATTTGTTCTTCGACTATCTCATAATTGTAGAATCAATACCCTTCTATCTTGTTGAGAAAAGAATCTATTTGACCTCGGGTATCCTTTCCATGGTCTTATTAAGAAAGCCCCAGAATTTCTGAACGGAAGAGATTTGTGTTCTTTCTTCCGGAGAATGAGCTCCTAAAATATTTGGACCAAAAGAGATCATTTCCATATCAGGATAGAAGCGTCCCAGAATACCACATTCCAAACCTGCATGACAAGCATTGACATGTGCTTCTTCATTAAAAAGCTCTTTATATAGGTCAGACATCATGGCAACAATTTCTGAGGTAGGTCTTGGTGCCCATCCCGGATATGAACCTGAAAATTTAACTTCGGCTCCGGTAGGTGAAAAAGCGGCCTTAATTGTATTTGCTAAATCTTCTTTCTCGCTGTCGACTGAGCTTCTGGTAAGGCACATTACGGTATACTTGCCATCCTCCACGAGTACCCTGGCTAAGTTGTTAGATGTTTGAACCAAGTTTTCAATTTTGGGCGTAAGCCTATAGATCCCATTTGGGCAGGCGTAGACTGCATTCAAAAGTACTTTGGCCTCTGATATTGACATTACCTTTTCTGGGGTTTTTGTCTCTTCAATTAAGATGGTGGCTTCTGGGTCAGTGAGTTCATATTCTGTGAGTATGACTTTGCTCAGGCCATCTATCTTCGACTCGAATGTGGATATCGCATCATTGGGGACTGTCACTGTCGCAAAGGATTCTCTTGGGATGGCATTTCTTAATCCACCTCCATTAATACCGGCTATACGGAGCCCTACATTATTGAGATGAGAAAGAATTCTGTTCATTATTTTATTGGCATTTCCCCGTCCCAGATGGATATCCATTCCGGAGTGACCACCTTTAAACCCTTTTACTATAACATTGTAGGCAGTATGCTCGGAAGGTACATCTTCCTGGACATAGTCTCCCGTCATCGTAACATCAATTCCGCCTGCACATCCTATGGTCAATTCATTATCTTCCTCAGTATCGAGATTGAGCAATATTTTACCGGTTAAGGATCCAGGTTTAAGCTCTTTGGCACCTGTCATTCCGGTTTCTTCATCAATCGTAAAAAGAGCTTCAATTGCCGGGTGGACAAGAGTGTCACTTTCAAGGTAAGCCATGATAGCGGCTACTCCTAAGCCATTGTCAGCTCCAAGAGTAGTACCTTCTGCTTTTACCCAATCACCTTCAACAACCATACGAATGCCTTCGCTATCAAAATCAAATGCTGTATCAGCGTTTTTCTGATGCACCATATCTAAATGGGCCTGCATCACAACCTTCTCTCGGTTTTCCATTCCCGGAGTAGCAGGTTTTTTGATGATAACATTGCCTATTTCATCGACAGTTGTCTCTAATTCCAGCTTTTCACCAAACGATTTCATGAATTGAATCACCCGTTCTTCCTTTTTAGAAGGTCGAGGAACCTCATTCAGATCAGCAAAATTTTTCCAAATGGATCGTGGTTCAAGGCTTCTTATATCGTTACTCATTTTTAATAATTTTAGGTGTAGGCAAATTAGGAAAGTTAAGGGAAAAATTGATCCATTTCAACTTATAATTATGAAAGATCAGCATTAATTATATAAGCTATGATTTCATGATTTTGAGATCGTCTCGTATATAAAATTATTGTAACTACTCAGGTTGGCACTAAATAAAACAGTTTGATTTAAATATCCTGCACATACCCTTAATCCCTTCCGCGTGTCGCCATAGCTTTAGCGGAGGCACAAAGGGGCTATCCCACATATTTTGTTTATAAACTAGCGGGCAGATACCCCTACCGACCTTTCGTTAGGACACATCTATAATTTATATATAATATATTATCTGCTACTCTAATATTCAAGCAAAGTATAAGACACTTTCTGCTCGCCGCAGGGGCTTTCATTTCTTATCTTGATGAGTCCACTCTAAAAAGGGTAATCCTGCTATTA
>JABDLO010000075.1 GCA_013002995.1 Saprospiraceae bacterium
ATGTTAAATGGGGAACAGTATAATTGCTAAGCACATCTACTACCGGAGCATTGTTAGAAATTCCACCGGGTTGTTGATCACATGTCTCTAAATTGATTTCTGCAGTCATTTCCTGGATACTGATCGCATGAAAATACGCGTCACTATTGTTCTGAACATTGGGGGAGCATATACCGGCATATCCCATGATCGTACTGGCACTGCCTGGTTCCATGGCGGTGGCACTATTTCTATTACAACTATTATTTTGAGTGTGGTTGGCTCCAAATTGATGTCCAATCTCGTGGGCTACATAATCAATATAAAATGGATCTCCTGTAGGACTTCCAAGACCGGTAACGCCTCTTGCTTTAAATCCAGTATCACATAAAGACCTCAAACTAGCAATTCCCCCACCTCCGGTACTGAACACATGTCCTATGTCATAATTACTGTTTCCAATAACTGCATCAATATTGGTTTGATTCTGTCCCAGCATTGTTGATCCACTATTATTAGTATAAGGATCTGTTGAAGCGTTCGTATAGATCAACAGATCATTATTAGCCACCAGAATCATTCTGACATTTAAATCCTGCTCGTAGATCTGATTAACCCGATTTATAGCTGTAACCACAGCTGCATGACCGTCAAATACAGTGCCCCCATGAAATGCCGTATATTCACCGGTAGCAGCACAAGCTAGTCTATAGGTTTTAAAATTGCAATCCCCAGCTCTGTTTGTGTTGTTGATCCTTGGGCTTCGTTGGTCTGAACTTTCTATTCCACATGTCCAATCTTGTTCATTATCAAGTTCACTTTTACGATAAATAATCTTGTGGATTTTGTCATTTTGCTGAAAATGATCGATATAATACTTTCCTTGAAGAGTCTGAACCACTGCCCTAAAACCTAAATGTGTATAATCAATTCTGATCGATTTATATGAGTCGGTAACTGATGTACCGTAATACGTTCTAAGATCCGGGAATTTTTTACGCAGTAATGCTTCCATCATGTAATATTCAACGACCTGGAATGCTTCCACTTGACCGTCGGGCATCATTACATTAATTGTCACTTCCGGTGCTAATTCTGTAGAACCTTCAAGAGGGGCTTGCCATAATTTTGCTTTCATCGTCGTGTCATCAACTGCAGCCAATAGATAGTCATGAGGAGATATCGTCTGATTACCGACCATAAATAATTCAGTAGTTGAAGTGATGGTCCAGGATTGTCCATTTAATAAACCACATGAAATCAATCCCACTAGAAATATTAAAATTCGATGAAACAACGTATAAGTTTATGTATAAAAATATAAAATAGATTTAACCATTTCGCGACCAAAGCATCAATGACTCATTACTTCTATCACAAAATGGATCATTTAATTATTGAAGTGATTTAAAGATGTAATATAATTTTTTGCAAGGTTCCTACATATACAATTCCCAGAGTTATTTTATATTATCATTACCCTTGAAGTAAATATGTTATACTCATTAAGCTTAATATGGATCAAAGTCATAAAACTTTTTGGTATTCTTTGATTATCTTCAACATTCTTGGAATACCTGCCTGTTAACCTTTAAAATCACAATTTAAAATCATGCAATTATTGAAAACGAAAAACTGGCTTATTATGGCGATCACAGCCATAATTTTTCTAATACCTACCTCTGAGGTAGATGCACAAAGAGAGAATAACAAAAAAGATAAAGAAGAAGAGAAGGCATGGGGATTAGACAACTCAATGGTCGGAATGTTGAAATTCAGAAGCATAGGTCCTGCCGCTTATTCCGGTAGAATTTCTGACCTGGCAGTAAATCCTGACAATCCCTCAGAATATTATGTGGGTGTTGCCTCAGGCGGATTATGGAAAACTGTTAACCATGGAACAACATTTGAACCCATATTCGACGATCAGTCTGTATTTTCTATTGGCTGCCTTGCAATGGATCCCAATAATTCCAATGTGGTATGGGTGGGAACCGGAGAAAATAATTCTCAGCGAAACCTCGCATATGGAGATGGAGTCTATAAAACCGCTGATGGAGGAAAAACCTTCACCAATATGGGTCTGAAAACGAGTCGCCAGATTGGTAAGATCATGATTGATCCCAGGAACAGCAATGTAGTTTATGTTGCTGCTCAGGGACAGGCGTGGGGACCCGGTGGTGAGAGAGGTCTTTATAAAACAATTGATGGTGGAAAAAACTGGGAAAGAGTGCTTTTCATCAGTGAAAATACCGGTGTATCTGATATGGAAATGGATCCTCGAAATCCCGATATCCTGTACGCAGTTGCTCACCAACGTGAACGGAGAGTATTCTCTAAGATCAATGGAGGTCCTGAATCTGCCCTATATAAATCAGTAGACGGAGGTGCCAATTGGACCAAATTAAAAAAAGGATTACCTCGAGGTGATGTAGGAAGGATCGGTATTGCTTTATCACCTGCTAATCCAAATATACTTTATGCTGTAATTGAATTACCAGGAAGTAAAAGTGGCTTCTATCGCTCTTCCGACATGGGTGAGAGCTGGGAAAAAAG
Organism: Saprospiraceae bacterium; assembly: GCA_013002995.1. Lineage (GTDB taxonomy): Bacteria > Bacteroidota > Bacteroidia > Chitinophagales > Saprospiraceae > JABDLO01. The sequence goes on from JABDLO010000075.1 coordinate 2,536, forward strand.
AAGTGACCAGGGAACGTCAAGTCCCCAATATTACAATGAAGTTTATGCAGATCCTAAAGACCCGGATCTTGTGGTCATAATGGACACTAGAAATTCTCTTTCTGAAGATGGTGGAAAGACATGGACTCGTATTGAAGGAAGTAATAAACACGTTGACAATCACGTGATCTGGATAAACCCCAATGATACCAACCACTACCTGGTGGGTTCTGACGGAGGTCTATATGAATCATATGATCGGGCAAAGACCTGGCAATTCAAGAGCAACCTTCCCATTACACAGTATTACCATGTACGTACAGATAATGATTACCCATTTTACAATGTGTATGGTGGTGCTCAAGATAACGGATCATGGTTCGGTCCTTCTAAGACGCATCGTCGATTCTTGGTAAATGCCGATTGGACCTATACCATAGGCGGTGATGGATACCTTTCTATTCCTGATCCTGATAATCCCGATATCTCATATTGTGAGTCTCAGTATTGTGGATTACGCAGATACGACAGAACCACCAATAATAGCGTATCAATAAAACCACAACCAACAATCGATGAGGAATACCGATGGAATTGGAATACACCATATTTCATAAGTGGATTCGATAGTAAAACCCTTTATGTTGCAGGAAACTATGTATTGAAGAGTACGGATATGGGTAATTCCTGGACGAAAATCAGCGATGACCTGACCCGACAAGTTGATCAGAATAGCCTTAAAATGATGGGTAAAATGTGGCCACCAGAAGCTGTGGCAAAAAATTTATCAACGTCAAGATTTGGAAATATATTTGCTTTAAGCGAGTCACCACTTCAGCAAGGAATGATTTACGCAGGCACCGACGATGGATTGATCTGGATTACGGAAAATGATGGAGGTTTGTGGACAAAATATGATCAGTTTCCCGGTGTTCCGGATACTACCTTTGTTAATTATGTATTGCCATCCATGCACGACACCAATACAGTATATGCCTGCTTCGATGGAAGAAAAAACAGTAGTGATTTTACTCCTTACCTTATTAAGAGTACTGACAAAGGAAAGACCTGGACCTCAATTGCTTCCAACTTACCTTCCGGGACGGTTTATGTCATCCAGGAAGACCATGAAAATCCTGACATATTGTTCATCGGAACAGAATGGGGAGTTTGGACAACCATTGATGGAGGTAAGAAATGGGTGCAAATTAAGAAGGGAATCCCTACGATCCAGGTTAAAGACCTCACCATACAGAGAAGAGAAAATGACCTTGTTGTAGCTACATTTGGGCGTGGATTTTATGTGCTGGAAGATTATTCCCCATTGAGACAATTGAGTGAAGAAGCATCAATGATGGAAGCTAAAATGTTTGACGTTAAAGATGCGTTTTTATATTTCCCTTCAAGCAATCTGAATTACCAGGGAGAAGTGCACTTCAGATCCAGAAACCCTGATCCTGCTGCCACCTTCAGATACTATGTAAAAGAAGGATATGAGACACTGAAACAAAAAAGGATCAAGGCACAGAAAGCTGCAGAAAAAGATGGAACACCGTATCCATATCCTTCAGAAGATGAATTACTGGCAGAACGCCAGGAGAAAAAACCTACCCTTGTATTTACGATCTATGATGCACAGGATAATGTGATGAGGAAAATTTCAGCTCCTATGCGCAAGGGTTATCAGACTACAACATGGGATCTGGGATATCTAAATAATAGAGGTCCAAAGGTTCCTCCTGGCGATTATAAAATAGCTCTTGACAAAAACATGAATGGTGTATTTACTAGGTTAATTGAACCGACTTCTTTTAAAGTTTACTCTATTCCTAATGCATTAGGAACAACCAATTATGCCAATAATTTCAACTTCAAGAAAGATGTAATGGACCTAAGTGCCCAGGTATCATCTGCAAGAGGAAAGATCAATGATATGAACACCAGATTGAAAAACTTGAAGACCATACTTGGTAATATGCCAGTTGAAGCAGATTTTATGGTTCCTAAAATTGATTCTATCCAGGAACAGATCAATCGTGTTGCTAAAGTAATCGTTGGAGGATTTGGTGCTAAGAATACAGTATCAAGCAGGTTGAGCTTTGCATACTTTGCAACATGGTCTGCTCAAGTAGATGTTACCGGTTCTCAAAGAGAACAACTCAATCTTGCCAGTACTGCTTACGACGGTCAGGAAGATATGTTAAATACATTGTACAACGTTTCTGTACCTGAGCTTGAGCAAGAATTCCAGGATGCTGGAGGTCAGTTGTTCAACCTCCCCCCAAGGAGAAGATTCTTTGAGGACAAGAATTAAGAAAATCCATTTAAATGATCACACAAGGCGGCCTTACAGGTCGCCTTTTTTGTTTTGATTGATCTGCATTCTTCTTAACCAAAGAAAAAATAAGCCATTTAACACAATTCCAAGATAACCTACTTCAGGACCAAAAAAAGCAGTATCGCTAATGCCCAATGCACCCATTTTTTCTCCAAACCCAAACAACTCATACGCAAAGCCATTCCAGACTGCATGGCTTACAGAAGGAACAATGACTGATCCGGACAAGGATCGCATCGACCCCCATATTAATCCCAATAGGGTTGCATTTACCAGGTAAACAGGTACCTGTCCCATAGGTAGGCCATATTCTGTACCTGAAGTTACAGCAGATATGTGCCATAAAACAAAAATCGCACTCGTGACATAAAGTGTAGAAATCTGTTTTAATCCACATTTTCTGAGAGCACCCCATAGCCAGCCTCTGAAGAAACCTTCCTCAGTCAATAATACCATGATGATCCCTATTGTAGAAGCCATTGTGATATTAAATCTTGTTTTGGACCAGTCAATTCCTATAGTGCAAAAATCTTTAAAGATATAGGCAAGAAGTGCAGTGGCACCCAATACAATTGCCGGATACAGTAATGCCAACCCATAGTACTTTAATGGTCCGAATATTAATCCGAATTCATCCTTTGATAATCTAAATATCCACCAAAAAACAAGCGTTATCAATATTAAAGGGAGGGCACTAAACATCAACAGACCAGTAA
>JABDLO010000080.1 GCA_013002995.1 Saprospiraceae bacterium
TAGTAGCTTTGTATTCACCTTTCATCGATCTGAATAAAAAATTAGCTGACCTTCCTCCCTGAATGAATGCATCGTAATGGGGATAACGTTTTGTAACAAATGCAGCATTGGCCCAATTGAGAAATTCTTCGTCTTCGTTACCATGTAAATCAAATGAACCTGCAATTGGGATATCATCTCCTACGACTTCTCTTATTCTTTTTGCAATCTCAGCTTCAGGTCTCGGCACATCTCTTACGGCCATCGCACCATGAAGTGCCAGGTAAATGCCCTGAACCGGCATTTTAGATTTAAGATCATCAATGATCATCTTCATAAAATGATCGAAACTTTCTTTGCTGTTCCAACTGCGGGAAGAACCACCAAACACCCGATTTGGAGATTCAATTCCGACTACCTCAACTCCATCATATTGTTGAGCAGAATGTACAAATCCTCTGATATAACTTCCCGACTGAAGTACATCTTCATCACTCAATGTCGTCCAGTCATCTATCTCTGTATCACCTCCGGGGCAAAACGTACAGGTCTCATGTTGATATTTAATAACTGCCACACGTAATTTCTTAGAAGAATCTGGCTGGGTGGTACAGTAATGAAGCAATAAAATGCTCGAGAGACATAAAGAATAAAGTATGATTTTTTTCATTTGGCTGAGTCTGTAAAAGTGAACCGATAATTATAAATATACCAAATCGGTATTTAAGATGATATTTGAAATTGAGATAATCTTACTTTTTAACCACGATGATTTATAATGTAATCAGGATCCCAATAACTACCAGTAATATTTCTCTAATCGCATAGATGAGATACTTAGAAATCTTATTGTCGGTTAGAAGAATTTTTGGATGCTACGAAAGAACTTTATCACATTTTGGGTTCCACGTAATCCATTCAAGGGCTTGAAGCCCTTGAATGGATGAATTCATTGACAGAATGAATGTACAAAACATCAAAGAGAGTTAATTTACGCTCTCAATAATACCTGTTACATCCATTGATGGACACATAATTGTAGAAAGTTGGCTTGAAAAATGCACTTGTAATTAATTCTATACTGAAGTATAGAGGTGAAGCGTATATGGGAGATTTAAGTTAATATTGCTCTTTCATTTCAATTCCAGAAATTTACTGTTAGAGGATGTCAAAAAATGTTGAATACAAACTGGAAGGATCCGATCTCAAGATTGGGATGAAGAAGTTTGGGACATTCGGTGGAGTATTTACTCCTACCCTCCTTACCATTCTGGGTGTTATCATGTACCTGAGGCTTGGATGGGTGGTTGGAAATGCGGGATTGCTTGGAGCCTGGCTCATCATTATTGTAGCATTTCTTATCACCCTCTGTACTGCTTTATCGATGTCCTCAATCACAACCAATATCAGGATCGGTGCAGGCGGGGCATATGCCATCATATCACAATCTCTTGGATTGGAGGTAGGCGGTAGCCTGGGGATTCCAAGATATATATCGCAGGGATTAGCAGTTACCATGTACATCTTTGGTTTCAGAGAGGGGTGGTTGATGATCTTTCCAGCACACAGTGCCTTCATTGTTGACTGCATAGTATTTTTCTGCTTGTATGGAATTGCATATAAAAGCGCTGATCTCGCCATTAAGACCCAATATTTCATTATGGGGATTATTGCTCTATCGCTGATAGCGGTGGTTTTTGCTGCATATTATGGATCGATGCAGATCCCTTCTGAAATTGCTGCCAGGTGGGGAACATTTAAGGGCTCACCTGAGAACAATTTTAATGGGACAGAATTCTGGGTAGTATTTGCCGTTTTCTTTCCTGCCGCCACTGGTATAATGGCAGGCGCAAATATGTCCGGAGAACTTAAAAATCCAAGACAAAGCATTCCAAAAGGAACGCTCTGGGCCATCGGTGTGAGTTTTGTTATTTATATGGTATTGGCTTACTGGGTAGCAAGGTCCGCTACTGAAGCCGAATTAATATCCAATTATAACATCATGATAGAAAGGTCCTTCTGGCCTCCTGCAATGATTGCCGGAGTACTGGGAGCTACTTTTTCTTCAGCCCTGGCTTCTATCATCGGATCTTCAAGAATTTTGTTCGCGATGGGTCAACACCGTGTATTGCCTATGGGCAAATGGCTCGCCTTTCAAAATAAAACCGGTCAACCCAGAAATGCTATGATCGTGACCGGAATCCTGATATTCTCAACTATGTTGATGAGGGATCTCAATGCAATTGCTCCATTAGTAACCATGTTTTTCCTGGTGACCTATGCAATGTTGAACATTGTGGTAATCATAGAGCAGAACCTGGGACTGATGAGTTTCAGGCCGGTATTCAAAGTGAGAAGAATTATTCCATGGCTTGGATTGGTAGGTAGCATCATTGCAATGTTTATCATCAACCCAACCATCAGTTTGGTATCCTGGGCATTGATGTTTGCAGTTTATAGCGTACTCGCAAGGAGTCAGCTAGAGACCCCATTTGAGGATGTGAGATCAGGAATTTTTGCATCATTTTCTGAATGGGCGGCTAAGCAGACTGCCAGGCTTTCCCATACTCAGGAACGATCCTGGAAACCAAACATCTTGGTTCCATGTACTGATGCATCCACAGTGTTAGGACCGTTTCCCTTATTAAAAGACATGGCATATTCCAAGGGATCAGCAACCTTAATGGGAATTTCCAGCACCGATAAAGGCAAGCAACTTCATGATCGCCTTAAGCAGATTTCAGATGCCTTCAACCAGGGAGGAGTTTATAGTTCTACTTCATTGGTGAAAACAGGAACTTTTGCAAATGGTGTCAACTATGCCAACCAAGCCCTTGCAAGTGCATTCTTTAAACCCAATATCATTTTCCTCTCGATGATGGAAGAAGAGGAAGTGAGAAAAGAATATCAGCCAATCATTGATGAAGCCAAAGAATTAGAAATTGGAGTAGTCCTTTTTCTTCCCCATCAAAAAGCACTCCTTGGTCAGAAGCAAAAAGTCAATGTGTGGTTGCACAGAACGACTACCCAATGGACCATTGAAGAGGGCGCCGGCAATATTGACCTGGCGATATTGATTGCCTATAAATTGATGTTGAACTGGAAGGCAGATATCCGTCTTATTGCTGTCATTGAAAATCCAAAGAACCGCAAAAAAGCCAAAAGATACATATCAGAAATTATTGACCTCGCAAGGCTACCAATCACTGATACCCTTGTATTGGAAGGAGACATTGAAAGTTCATTGTCAGAAGGCCCATACGCTGATATCAATATTATACCAATGTATGACAATCATACTGACCTTGAATATTATATTAAATTTCCGGAGTTGACAGGGACTACTTGTCTCATTGTTAATGATTCAGGTCACGAAAATATCCTTGCTTAAAAGAAAATGGAGTAGGATGACAGAAGAACAAAAAATTAACAATATCATAAGCAGGTTACCCGGCTGGATGAAAAATCCATACCTTCTTACAGGTGCTGCGATTGTTGTCATTGTTGCTCTCTACTTCCTGATGCCTTTCCTAAAGACCATGGACTCTCCATTTACTGAATATGATCCGCTACCCATTGACAGCACTTATATAAAGCTCGACACTTCTGCAACCAAAGAAAAACCTGATAGCCTAACCATAAAACCTGATACCATCAGGAATGATGAAATTGAAGAAAAATTAGCTCCCACAGATTCTACTTCTGTAGCTGACCTATTTAAACTCAATACTGACTACCAGGAATTGGATCCCAATGAGCAATTGGATAGAAGTACTGAAGAAGAACCGGACGATATTTTCTCCCAATTGGTATTATCAAAACTGGAGCCCTCAGAGATAAAAACACTGAATGAAATAAGTCTCAACGTAGGTATTAGGTCAATATTACAAATGCTAAGCACAACAGCGATTGAGATCCTTACGGATGTCCAGACTAAATATCATCTGAGCATCATCGAGGCCATGGAGATGTCCCCGGTCGTTCAGGGTATAATCATATCAGATCGATCTGAAAAAATTCAATATGCCACCAATAAAAAATTCAAGAGCCAATACCTCTTTGATATATTCCCGAGGAATTCTTTAACAGAGGATAAATTGGTCATCCAGCAAATGAATAACTTACGATTGATCTCTCTACCGGTTCATCATCAATATGGTAAAATCGGAACCATCATTTTGATCATCGAGGAATAAACACGTAAAGGACGATCCTCCTAGGATCCCTTGATTTGGCATTTATATTGAAATAAGGTATTTAATTACTTCAAATATTTATCATACCAATTCAGCCACCTGGTCCATCTGTCTCTCTGGAAACTAGGTCGTCTTATTCCATGGTGTTCTCCGGGATAGACCACCAACTGAGTCTCACGACCCAGGGCCTTCATAGCCAGGTACATCTGTTCACAATTGATGATCGGTACATTCCAATCCACTGCCCCTCCCATCCAGAGTGTAGGTGTTGTAATATTTTCAACCTGGTAAAATGGTGATAATCGTTCCCAGACCTCTCTATTCTCCCACGGCATACCAAATTCTGCATTGTACCACTTTACATATTGATCATGGCCAAAATTAGCTGTAATGATTCCAAGACCGGCTCCTGAAATGGCTGCTTTGAACCTTTGATTTTTAGTGATTACATAGTTGGTCAATATACCCCCATAGGACCATCCTCCTACTCCCAGCCTATTCTCATCCACATATCCTTCATCAATAAGATGATCTACCCCTGCAATCACATCATCGTAGTCCTTATTTCCCCAATCTGCGAATATTGCCTTACAGAAAGCCTCGCCGTGACCGGTTGATCCCCTGGGATTTACCAATAGTACCACATAACCATTAGCAGCCAAAAACTGACCTGTGGTATGTATACTGTAGGAATACTGGCTTATTGGCCCGCCATGGATCCATAGAATCAGTGGATACTTCTGAGTTGCATCGAAGTCAGGTGGCTTGATTACGAAACCCTCTACATCAGTACCATCCTTACTCTTGAAGTTAACTTTCTCATGACTACCCATGTCTATTCCAGAAAACAAATCATCATTCACCCTGGTTAACTTCTCAAGCCTATTATTAGAAAACTTGTATATGGCTGAAGATTCAAATTCATTGCTGTGTAAGGAATAAATAGCATCATCGGCAATGGCAAAATCTGAAATATTCATATGTACATCGATGACCCTTTTAAAATTCTCACCATTGAGATCAACAGAAGCCAGGTAACGTTCGCCTTCATCGCTTATACTGAAAAATATGGTTTTACCATCTTTAGAATACATAGGACTGGAAGTACGTCTGTCCAGATCCCCGGTTAAAATCCTGGGAGATCCACCATTAACATCAATAGTGGCAATGTATCGCATCGAAAAAGGCATGATGTCTCCATTGGTTGATGTAATATAAACTAAGGATTGACCATCCGGGCTCCAGCTGTGATTAGAGTCAGTCACAGGATTATTGGTTACCTGTTTAATGTTTGCTCCTTTATCCTTGTTGTCAGGATCCACAAGCCAGATGTTATTGTCATAGCTTAGGTCCGGATTTTCCGATCTATTGCTTACAAATGCGATCCATTTACCATCAGGGCTCCACTTAGGATTAGAGTCATCATAATCACCGGATGTGATCTGAATGGCCGTTGAATCACCGGGAGTATAAACATAAATGTGATTTCGTCTTCTGTCCAGATATCCTTGGTAATCCTGCTTAAAATGAATCCTATCGATCACATATGGCAGAGGTTTTTTATCATCTTTGGTATCCTTGGTAAGGTCTGAAGGCTTAGGGTCTTTTATGACAAGCACCAACCTTTTACCATCTGGAGACCAATCGTAACTACCTACTCCCTGCTTAACCTTAGTCACTTGTTGTGCCTCTCCTCCGAGCCTGTTTAGATTCCATACCTGTGTTCTGGCATTGTCACCTCGAGATGCTAAGAAAGACAAGTACTTTCCATCCGGACTCCATCGAGGACGACTGGCAGACTTTCCATCAGCAGTCATTGGTACAGGATCTCCACCTGCTGTGGAGACCATCCATATCTGAGTGCTGGATTTGTCTTTTACAGTATCGATGGTTGACACCGCATATGCAAGCCATGCCCCATCAGGACTGACCTCTACCTCCCTGACATTTTTAATGCTAAGAATGTCATCAATGGTGATGGGTTTCCTGGTATCCTGTCCGATTAAAATGAAGGATACACACGTCAACAAGATTAGGGTTAAATATTTCATCGATACAAGTTTTAATAAAGATAAGACTTTGCTAACGATGAATGATCAAATTCTATACGATAGAATTAAGAAATACTAATTATAAATAATAAAGAGTGTTTATATGGCATTGCAAGATTAATCTGCCCAAGCTTCTCCATGTTCCTCCTTACGGTTTTTGGCAAACCTTTAAGTAAGCAATAAGGAATTGATTAAGTCAGATAAGATCTTCAAATACTTAAATGGGCACAATTATTTCTGTAGTGTGTTAAGGCATTTATTTGAATAGCCTAAAAAATTTACCAAAGAGCAACACATGTCTAAAAAAGAATCTGCCATATTTCTTGTTCATTGTCCGGATCAAAAAGGAATTGTGGCAACCGTCACAGATTTCCTGTTAAAGAATCAAGGTAATATCATTAACCTGGATCAGCATGTCGACAGAGATGAAGATTACTTCTTCATGAAGGTAGAATGGGAATTGAACGGGTTTACAATACCCAAAGAAAAAATTGCAGATTACTTTAAGACTTTGATTGCAGATCGTTATAAAATGACCTGGCAATTACATTTTTCAGAAAAGAAACCTAAGGTCGCACTCATGGTTTCTAAATATACCCATTGTCTCTATGACATCTTAAGTCGATATGAATCAGGTGAATGGAACATTGAAATTCCTCTGGTCATCAGCAATCATGAGAAACTACGTCCTATAGTAGAGCGACACAATATTCCATTTCACCATTTCCCTATCAATAAAGAAAACAAAAGAGAACAGGAAGAACGAGAATTGGAATTACTAAAATCACATAAAGTAGATACCGTCATCCTGGCAAGATACATGCAGATCATTACAGGGTACTTAATAGATCAATATCCCAATCAGATCATCAATATTCATCATTCTTCTCTTCCTGCATTTGCCGGAGCAGATCCTTATGGTTCTGCATTCAGAAGAGGTGTTAAATTTATGGGTGCAACTGCTCATTATGTCACAGAAGATCTTGATGAAGGACCGATCATCTCTCAGGATGTAATATCCATCAGTCACCGCGATTCTCTGAAAGACTTAAAGAGAAAAGGAAGAAACATCGAGAAAATCGTACTTGCCGATGCCATCTATGCTCACATCCATCATAATGTGATGACTTATAAGAATAAGACCGTAGTATTTGAGTAAAGAAGGCTCATCCTTTCATTTCACTTCGATCCTCAATCTTCATTAACTTCTTGAATAAATCGTTGAAGCCTTTCCTGTATCTCCCCTTTAAAGTTTTCATCTGATAATAATATCTTTTCCGGTACTTCATTATTATGATCGGTCATAAACTTCTTTACTAAGGCATTGGAGAATATGGTTGTACTTTTCATCAGTGAACCACCCAATTCTTTTGCATCAGCAAATGCTTTTGCGTACCCATACTTATGGTCCTTCTCTTGTTCAGGAATATCACAACTCATGGCAAAATGTAAAGGCTTCTTTGCCCTAAAGCAATTTCTTAATACATTTTTCAATGGTGCATTAATTAGGCCACCCCATAATGGCCCTATCACTATTACTTCATCATAATCTTCCATCTCGGTCTTAGAAATATTGGTTCCGATCCCAATATTCAACCTGGTCAATAGAAACAAAATCATAACATTGTCCACTAATGGGTTGATCCTTTTCAACTCACCATTTAAATGTGCAGACACCTTTTCAGCGATGAATTTTGAATTACCGGTCTTTGAATAATACAAGACCAAATACTTTTTCATAAGTAGTCTTTAATCTGTTGTTATAAAAATTGGATTTTCACAAGTTCAACATACTTAAAACGATTCAGAAATTGACCATTCAGGTTGCAATTAATTCGCATGAATATTCAAGGCCTTATCAATAATTTGTTTTAGCGTAGGTTTTAAACTTTCCTCAAAGCTAAGCAATGGCTCACGTACAGGACCTCCGTATAAACCCATCATTTCCATTGCAGCTTTTAATGCAGGGACACCCCACCTGGAGGTGATTGCAGAATTTAGAGGTGTAAGTCGATTCTGTAGTGATGTCGCAGCACTTATCTCTCCATTTCTAAACAAGCTGTAAAGCCTGCAACAGAATTGAGGAGCTATATTGGAAAGAGCAAGGATTCCTCCACTGGCCCCAACAGCAAGTCCGGGTAATAGGAAGCTTCCTGATCCTGCAAGAATGGAAAATGGCTTTTTAACCAAAGTGTTTATGGCTTGCATCTTAACCATATTACCACCAGAGTCTTTGATTCCAATGATATTTTCATGATCAGCTATAGCTGCAACAGTTTCTGCTGATAAATCCATTCCCGTACACGCCGGCATGTTATATATGATTATCGGAATGGTTGCAGCATCTGCAACAGCATGAAAATGCTTAACCAGAACCTCCTGTTTCATTAAGCCCTTATAATAAAATGGAGACAAAACAACTGCTGCATCCGCCCCTATTGATGCTCCTCCATTTGTCAATTCTATCGTTTCCTTAGTAGACTGACAACCTGTTCCAATGAGCATGAGTTTATTTTCCGGAATGTTACGTCGGGCGACTTCAAATAAGGTTGTCTTTTCTCTTGAGTCCAATAAAACAGCTTCTCCATTTGATCCCAATACGAGATAGCCACTTAAATCGTGTTGATTCCAAAACTCGAAATTCTGTTTAAATCCATCTTTATAAATTGCTCCATTCTCATTAAAAGGTGTTGGTACAGGAGGAAATACACCAACCAGTCTATGTGCATCAATCATACAGGAAATTTGTCAGTAAATTATGAAATACAAGTTGATAAAAGAAGGAGTTATCTTTTAATCATTCTTATTTAGAATAAAATCAATTTAGTATTTGATATCATCCCGGAACATCTGGAATCTCAAACCTTTTATCACCGGTACCCTTGATAAATGACACATGCAGCAACAACCAGCAATCTTTAGACAGATTAGTGCTTGATTCACCTATAAAAGATTCATTGACACTCATTTCTTTTTTGAGTTCTTCATAAAGTCCAATGATGCCAGTTCCTGTGATTTCAATGGTAAAACTGATTGCAATATCTGAGAAAAACTGAAAATTGATGATGTGCCCATCATGTCTTGAAATAACACGCTTTAAGAGTTCAATAGCTTCGTTTCTTTCCTTGGAAGTGAAGGCTTGAAGATTAATCTTTTTTATCATTCCTGTTAGTCTCTGAAGAGTATATTAATGATCATTACAATTCTATAATGAAGATCTCAACATTTCCATCTTTAGTGCGGGTACAAATGATCTTTTTTCCGTCAGGTGACCATTGAGGTTTGCAAATTCTGCTCCCTGGGGATCAAACTCCGTCAATCGTTTCAATTCCGTTCCATCGACATTAATGGTATAAATCTGCCAGTTGTATTCTCGTTCTCGCTCAAAGGCAAATGCTATCTTACTACCATCTTGTGACCCTCTACATCGAAGGATCAAGTCTTTTTTTCTTTGGGTAGTTGGTTCTTCTAAAGAATGAATAAATGATTTTTAGATCCGTGGTTCGAAAATCAAAAAACGTATCCCAATTAATAACGAAGGATTGATGATTTCTTGCATAACGAGTAGGGTAAAATCCTTTCATTGTTGTTTTAGGAATTGATTAAAGCTTTACAATTGGGTTGATCAGGTAATGAATCACACAATCTTTTAGCTTCAGTTACTTTGATAAAAATCCCTTTTCTCAAAGCTTTTAATTCCATGATCTTTCGATCTACCTCCCGTAATTTTTCTTCCAATTTGTGCGTGAGGGTATTACAATCCGCTATATCCATATCATAAAGATCCAGTAACTCACTTATTTCATTGAGTGTGAATCCAAATCCCTTTGCCCTCCTGATCATCATTAACCTGTCCAGGGTCTCTTCTTTGTAGTTCTTATAGTTGTTCCATTCTGATTTCGATCTTTCAACCTTTATTAGCCCTTTCTTTTCATAAAACCTTATGGTATCCCTTGATAATCCGGTCTTCCGAGAAATTTCACCTATGAGCATGGTCCTTTTTTGTTAAAATAGTAAAATTCCCTTGACCGTTGACTATACTCCATGGTTTAACTTTGATAATCAATCAATTAACATGGAAATAAAACTACTTAATATTAGGTTCAAATTCTACTCCTTCGTACGGTCATTGACAGGCAAGAAAAAGGAAAATTCTATCTTTTGTAAGGATAGATGTGGATGCAACCGATCTATTTATGAGAAGAATAACCATAGCGATTCTGGAAATGAATCGATCGCATGCAATCTCACAGATAAAAAATTAGCTCAAAGAATTATAGCCTTAAAAGCTGAAGTTTTTATTCAACTCAAATCTTGCCATGAAATTGAGACCGGTTATGTATTCTCATTCCCATACGAGGAGAACTTCTTCAGAAAGTTAAATGAATACATAATGACTGAAATGAAGTGTTGCCCTTTCTTTGTATTTGAAACAAAGGTTGAAACAGACCATGATTTACAATTGAAAATCACAGGCCCTCCAGAGTCTAAAAAACTAATCAAGCTATTTCTGGAAGAGCTATAGCTATTGACTGAATTGAATAAACTGTAGAATATCTTTAAGATTCGTTATCAATCCTCCAGGGAGGATTCAACCTGTTATTTCCTCCATAGAATAAAACCAATTGATTACCATCGGGGTCCCTTAACCTGGCCTCTCGCCATAACCACGGTTGATCAGTAGGTTCTAATTCAAATTTGATCCCTTTTTCTTTTAATTGGGTTACCTGTTGATCCAGGTTTACAACTTCGAAGTACACATAAATCCCTTCACCCTTAGTAATCTCATCCACCAGATGAATCGAAAAAGTTGCTTCACCATCAGGGCATTCGAATCTGGCATAATGAGGCATTGCTTTCACGATGAGACGAAGGCCCAACATTTCATAAAACGAAATTGATGTTTCAAGATTTAGTGACGGAACTGTTATCTGATTTAGATTCATGATAGGATTTCGTTGGTTAACCTCACACAAAATCTTCCCCTCGATCCCACTTCTCTTCGAGTTCTTCTAATTCTCTCAACTCCAGCATTTCTTCATCTGATAATTCATCCAGTGGTGGAAGTTGGGCTTTCCTTTGGCGATAAAGCTTAAGCATTTCTTTTTGCACTTCTTCTTCCTGCCAATCTTCTCCTTCTGTTCCCGTAAAAGGAAGTCCAAAGATGGAAAGATACATGATGCCCAGCACCATTATAAAAACAGGAATCGGCAATCTTAACCAAATGGCTATAGCGGGCAAATAAAAGCTCAACATCATTAATATTCCTGAAGTAAAAGCGAAAACTACGACGCATATATAAAATGCCATCTTGGCTTTCACTTTTTTCTCGGCCTTTTTTCGGATTTCGTCGTACATAATGGTTTCTAGTATTGAAGAGAATATTGGTTGTTTTAAAATAAATATAAACAACCATTATGCATTTAACAAACTGATTAGACAGATATCAGATTAAGACTGACCAATATGGTTTTGAGGTTTATGAGAAAGTGCATAGAGTAAGATATTCCTCACTCCAAAGGCAATCTTATGGACTTAGTGCCAGTAATGTTTTTTAAAATAATCGATCTTACCCTGGGCCTGGCATTGGGATTCTTCTGTGGAACGATGATGATATTGCCTGTCTGAGTTTCAAATTCAGTCCCAATACCAAAACCAGGATCACTGATCTGACCTGAATGTTTCAATCCAATATTTTTCAGGAAATCAATGACGCTCTTATTCCCTTCAATGACCACACTACTGATTCTTTCAATTCCATTCTGATGAGTGAGAATGTCCTGTGGGTCTTTTTGATCAAAGTGATACTCAATGAAGAATAAATGAGCCAGATCTGAATCAGAGGGAAAGGTCACATAAGACCATAGCTTTCCTTTTATGACTTCATACTCAATGGTAAATTTATCAAGCAAGGATATGACCGACTCAGTCTTGAAGCCTGTCATTACCAGATATACTCCGCCCTCTCCTTCATTCAATAGAGATTCATATTCTAGAGCCATCGGATCCGTCGCTTTGCCTTCGATCGACATCAATTCAAATGAACTGCTGTTATCAAACTTTATATGAGCATTGATCAACCCATTTGCATGTAGCTTCCCTTTTCTTATGGTAAATCCATTAGCCGTATAGTCACCTACTTTCTTTTCCAGGTTTGATACAACTGTAATCACATGATCTATTCTCGCTTTTTGGCCTTGTAAAATCAAGGGAAATCCAACAAGAAGAATCAAAAGAAGACTTGTTATTTTACCGATAAATTTCATTTATTAATTAAAAGATCCGGATATAATTCAAGTATAATCCAGATAATAAGTTTTGGTTTAAGCATCTACTTTCACACTCCAAAAATAAACTACAACGCAGAAAAACAGAGCCATTAATATCCAGGGCATTTGTACGGCAGTAAGTGAAAGCGATTCCAGATCCATATCTGATTGAAAAATTCCGGAAGGAATTGCCTGGCCTTGTTGAGAGGTACGTAGATCAAAAATGCTTATGGTTACAAAATTAGCACCTGTATGAATACCTACAGCTGCCCCAAGCCTTTTAGTTTTAAAGTAGATTATGCTAAAAAACAAAGTGTGTAAAGCAGGTATCATCATGACATAAAAG
>JABDLO010000084.1 GCA_013002995.1 Saprospiraceae bacterium
ATTTTATGGTTCCTCTACCCTTTTAACATTAAAATCTCCATATTCATTCCACTATAATGGTGCATCAGTTTTCATTAAACTTTAAAGAAGTACAAATTAAACCTTCACATATAATTCATTCACAGTATAGATAAAATCCATATCTTTCGTCTTTTTTAAAATCTATCATTTAATGACAAAAATCAAGTTTGGAACAGACGGTTGGAGAGCTATTATTGCCCAGGATTATACTGTAGATAATGTACGTAGAGTAGCAGACGCCACAGCTAGATGGATGCTATCTAAAGGCATGTCGAGGATTGTTATTGGTTATGACACAAGATTTGGAGGTGAAATGTTTGCCAATTCAACTGCTTGTATATGTGCTGATCGTGGTATAAAGGTTCTACTTGGAGACCGATTTGTATCCACACCTATGGTTTCGCTGGCCATCATTAAGACAAGTTCTGATATGGGAGTTGTTATAACAGCCAGTCACAATCCACCATCTTACAATGGATATAAACTAAAATCTTCATTTGGTGGTCCTACAATTCCTTCTGAGATTGCTGAAGTAGAAGCAATGATTCTTGATGAAGTACCAGAAGAAGCTACAACATTTGAATCACATTTAGAAAATGGTAACATTGAATACCGTGATTTAGAAGGTATTTATATTGAACATGTGAAAGCACATTTTGACCTGGATGCAATAAAAAATTCACACATAAACCTGGCTTATGATGCTATGTATGGTGCCGGTCAGAATGCTTTGAAGATTTTATTTCCTGAAGCCTTATTAATGCATTGCGACAATAATCCGGGATTCAAAGGTCAGGCTCCTGAACCAATTATGAGGAACCTCAAGGATATTTCTAATACGCTTCGCAACTCCCCGACACTAAATGTCGGTCTTGCTAATGACGGAGATGCGGACAGGGTAGGCATGTTAGATGAAGATGGAAATTTTGTAGATTCTCATCATCTTTTGCTATTGCTATTATACTATCTGGCGAAGCATAAAGGTCTGAGTGGAAAAGTAGTGGTATCATTTTCTGTTACTGACAAAATGAAAAAATTGGCCGATCACTTTGGTTTTGAGATTGCTGTAACAAAGATTGGGTTTAAGTACATTGCTGAGATCATGATCAATGAAGATGTCCTTGTGGGTGGTGAAGAATCGGGAGGATTGGCTGTGAAGGGCCATATCCCGGAGCGGGATGGTATATGGATGGGCTTGTTGATTATGGAATTCATGGCCAAAACAGGTAAATCTATCAAAGAACTTGTGCATCAGGTCTATGAGATTGTGGGCCCATTTTCTTATGACAGAGATGATTTAAAAATTAGTAATGAAAAAAAGTGGGCCATCATCAAAAAGTGTGAAAATGGAGAAATAACTAGGATCGGTGACAGAGAGATTGTTAAGACAGAAACGATTGATGGATTTAGGTTTACAACTTCTGAAGGGGAATGGGTAATGGTACGGCCCTCGGGAACAGAACCTGTATTAAGGGTATATGCACAGGCCAAAGATCCTGAAGCAGTTAGGGCTTTACTTGACGATACACACATTCAATTGAATGAGCAGTAACCTGATTCCTACATGAGAGGTACTTCGACATTTATTGAGCTTGTTGCTCTATATACGCTCTTAAATCTTCAACCATGGCATCAGTGAGTTTCTCATTGGTATATTGAGGCATGTAAGAACTCTTACCTGATTTAGTAGGTACCCCCCAGCGGATTACCTGATAAATGGATTGTCGACTATACGATCCAGCCTTTGCCCGTAAGTGTTTAAACGACAACTTCCTGCTATCTAAATGAAAGAATGAATACTTCTGTTTATAATGACAGTGGAGGCAACTGTTTTCATAAATCATTTTTCCGTTTTCTACGTTTCCTTCATGGTTATAACCTTGCTTTCTGTCCTCCGGAGGGTAAACAAATGTAGCATCTGACTTCAACAGATACCGACTCTTCAATAAATTAATGGCTTCATGATGATCTTTGCTATTATTCAGGTGATCAACGACCATTTCCTTTTCTTCTTCGTTGAGGTTTAAGTCTCCTAGCTTGAGATCTATGTCCCACAGATACAAAAGTATAGACTCCATCTCCCAGTCATTGAGAGCACGGCCCTGGGCACATTCAGTAGCACATAATTGGATCGCTCCTCGTATATCATTACGAGCAGGCTCTACCAATTCACCATATTTCAAATAATAATCACCGTTATAATAAGTCTCTCTGTTCACGGCACCATAGAGTGTTGTGGCCTGAAGAAATGGCATCCCCTTATCAGCGGTATATTTTAATCTTGCCAATGGATCATTAACCGTTAAATCCGGATCTTCCTGACTGGTATTATGACAGGAGGTACACACGAAATGACTAGACTGTTTACCTGATTTTCCACCACCAGGTTTTTCAGCAAATCCAAGTTCAATGATACTTTTGCCTTTTTCTGCAGAGGCACCTTTAACAGTAAAGTCAGGAAGTTTAGAAAGAACAACAGAGTCACCTAATTCTCTTAAAACACTCGCTACCCCCAATTGATCATCCCATGACTTGTTATGTACATTATCCCATGAGGCTACACTTCCCACTAAGAAAATCGATAATATGATCAGGGTTACTGCATTTCTCATAATTATAAGGTAAAGAGTCTAGAAATTGTGAATCCAAGCCGATACTGACCATCAGCCCAATTGCTTTGAGTATATGGGATATAATCCGTCTCTGCAATGCCTGTGGCATTTGTTACATTTAGTTGAAATACATGTCCACCTCCTGTTTCCCATTCAAAACCCACACCTACTGCGGGATAATAACCATTTTCGGTAGTTCTTAATTCAGAGAGAGGAAAATTAGCATCTACAATGATCCCAATACTCTTGGTCAATTGAAATCTTGTAGCTGCACCAACGCTTACTAGGTCATTCTGATCATTAGAGGGGACAATATTTCTATAGGTCCATCCTCCACTTAACTGGAAGGAAAATCGCTCAGAAAATTGTCTGGCCATGATGACTTGCAGATGATAAGAAAAACGATGTGCTGACTTTTCAAAGAAGTTTAAAACACCTTCAATTTCACTTTTGGGCATTGTTGATCCGGACCCCAGAGCCAAAAAAGCCAGACTAAAAGGTTGATTTCCTTCATATTCTTGAGTAATCAACCTGAATTTTAGAAAACCATGTACATTTTGTTTCAATGGTCCTGCTCCTTTGGTCCGATTGATACCCATCATGAGATTATCGGAAAAGCCATATTCGGCACCGATCATAATATCAGAAGCATTCTCCAGCCCATAAAAGGTCTGCCACCCTCCTGCTGTACCCGCAATATCACCAAATCGATGAGAGATTCTAATATCCATCCTTCCAGCTTTGAGTGTCTCAACAGAATGTGAATTGATGACACGAGTATCTTTAAATGTCTGGAATACGGTCTCCTGACCCCAGACAGCAACTGCCATAAGGATCAATAAGATCGATGTAGTCAATCTTTTCATAGTTTTTCGTTAATTTTCAAGGTATCCGCCTTCAGCCCAGCAAGTTATCATAGTCAATTCTTCAGCTGTTAATGCTGTAGGCCCTGTAGAATAATTGGGAGGCATATCTCTTCGGTCAATTACTCTCCTGTCAAATTTATCTGAATTCAGAAAAGGAACCATACCGTTATAATTAGTAAAGTCACCAGGAGCACTGGATCCGTCATGACATCCTACATAAGCACAGGTCCTCTCTAGTATAGGTCTTACATCGTCCTGATAAGTAATATCATCAGTACAAACCTCCCCATTTTCTTCCAGCTTATCTTTGGCACAAGAAAACAAAATGGCAATACTTGATATTATAAATATAATTCTAAATCTTTGCATGCCTTTTTATGTAGAGTGCAATGATACGAACTCATGTAAAATTACTTTATGTAAAACGCTTAATTTTTAGCAAATTATATTAAAAAACATATAAATATGTATCCGATCGAATTAGTACAACCAATGGCCAAAGACCTAACTGATTTTGGCTTTAAATCACTTTCAAATCCTGAAGAGGTTATAAATGTTTTAGAAAATAAAGAAGGAACAGTCTTGCTCGTTGTTAATTCAGTGTGTGGGTGTGCTGCTGCAAATGCACGTCCTGCTGCTAAAATGGCAATCCAGAATTCAATAAAACCAGACAATCTTTATACTGTCTTTGCAGGAGTTGATAAAGAGGCAACTGAAAAGGCCAGAGAATATTTACTCCCGTACCCTCCTTCTTCTCCTTCTATAGCACTCTTTAAAGATGGCAACCTGGTGCACATGATAGAAAGACATCACATTGAAGGCAGATCAGCTCATGCGATTGCTGACAATCTTGTTTCCGCCTTCAATGCTTATTGTTAAATCTTAACGATCATGGTTGTGGCTGTCCCTCTGGCAGTCACAGCCATGATATAATAACTTCCTTGTTTGTAATTGCTCAGATCGATATCTATACCATTGTTATAGGTCCCTTTAATTACATCAATCAATAATCCTCCTCTATCGAAGACTTTTAAAATAATTTCCCCTTCCACATTGGTCAACTTCAAAGTTGATGGACCCCAGGTAAGATTAGGAGTCGCTGACATATCAATCCTGGCAATTGCAGGAGGTGTTATCAATCTTTCTTCTTCTCTGGCATTTTCTCCGATGATGATACCTGCATCAATTTTTATTGGATCGTTTCCGGGATCTACTTTAATGAGTGCAGAACGTCCATCTACTCCTACATCGCTATCTTCACCACCATTGACTCCCGTATTGGGTTGTGTAAACTCAAAGACCTGATTGTCCGGGCTCACCTCTATGTAATATCTTCCGGCAGGAACATTGAATGCATACCTTCCGGCAAAATTGGTGTGAGTAACATCTATGATCTGTTCATCCTCATCCAGGAGAAGAACTGTCACATTGTTCAGAAGATGGTTTTCGTTTCTGATACCATCTTTATTGTCATCCATCCAGACAATTCCACCAATCAAAGGATTGGACAGGAATATGCCTGCATCGAGGTCATTAAATTCTTGAGCGTGATCTAGTGTGAAAATCGATGTGACACCGGTTTGGTCTGTGTCACTATCAATGGTATCATCCATGCCTTCATTAGGTAATGTAAAGGCAAAATCTCCACTTGGCAATAAAAATTCAGCGAAATACAAACCAGGTTTTAATCCTCCAATTTCATACATGCCTTGAATATCTGTAAAAGCAAAGCCTACTTCAATGCCAGTTGAGGTGAACAGAATGACTTCCACATCTTTTACTCCTGGCTCTCCATCATCCTGAATTCCATTTTTATTGATGTCCTCCCACACAAAGTCTCCAATTGTTGCAGGAACCAAAACTCCAATATCAACATTGGTAATATCTGTATTAGAAACTGAAATCAAATCAGTGGATCCACTCACAATTCCAGAGGTAATATCAGAATCTATTGTGTCATCCCCCTGGTCTGCATCCGTAATAATTAAAGTATCCGGAAGATTAACCACGATGTAATAATCTCCTGCTTCTAATCCGGAGAATTGATAATATCCATCTTGTCCAAGGTCTGAAGTAGTAGATTGTGTTGTACTTACTAATGAACCATCATCTTTAAACAGGGATAACGATACACCATTGAAACCTGATTCACTGACGCCCTGGAGTCCATCTCCATCAACATCCAACCACACAAAATCTCCAATTGCTCCTTCTCCAAATATCAATCCTGCATCAAAACTAAATTCATCTTCACCAGAAAACAACTCAAATAAATCTGTTGTACCTTCTCCGTTGGCATTCGTAACATCAGAATCTGAAGAATTACTCCCTGCATTGGCAGCAGTAAATCCAGCATTATCAGGTATTTCAAATTTTAAATAATAATTTCCAGGAACTACATTGTCAAAAATATACGTTCCTGCCTGCCCGATCTGAATCGAAGTAGTGGTGGAGGCAACTTCTTCTCCTCCATCTTTAAATAATCTCACAACAATATTATTCACTCCAGGCTCCCCACCATCAAATAATCCATTGCCATTGATATCTCGCCATACCTTGTCTCCGATTGATAAAGGGAAGTAGTAACCATATCCTACATTGGGAATAGGAAGTCCTCCTGAAATGGTGTATGTATCTGTAGTACCAAGACCATTTGTTTCGGTCACATCACTATCAACAGTATCATCAACAGCATTAGAAAGTGTCGGCAATTCATTGTTTATAATATCAAATTCAACATAATAATCGCCATCAGGTAGGTCCATAAACATATAGGTGCCATTTCCAGCGGTAGTAGTAGTTTCTATTAAATTTCCCACAGCGTCTTTAAGCCTTACTTCTAATCCACTAATAACATCTTCACTTGATTCTCTCATACCATCACCGTCATAATCCTCCCAAACGGTCCCATTGATCATACCTCCCGAAGAAGAAATCAATCCTAGGTTGATATTTTCCTGACCCTCACTGTTTATTACAAAGGTAGAAGTTGTATTTATCCCATTATCGCCTGTTACATCGGAATCCACAGTTTCATCACTACCTGCATTAGGAAGAGTAGCCATTTGCCCTTGAGGTACATCAAAGAATACATAATAATCTCCGGCGAGTATATTCTCAAACCGGTATGCACCTACATTTCCATCAAGTGTACTTGTAACAGTAGTACCAATCAATTCATTTGAAGTATTATACAACTCCACCTGGATACCATTCACACCATCTTCGTTACCCTGTCTTACTCCATCTCCATTATCATCTGTCCATACCAGACCATCTACTTCTCCAGTCTCTATAAGACCAAGATCGATATGGTCATCCCCGGCATCAGGGACAATAAATAAAGATGTTGTGAAAGGTCCCATTATTTCTGTCACATCAGAGTCGATGGTATCGTCGCTTCCAACATCCGGCAGAGTAGCCATCAAATCATCAGTTACTTCGAATTGTATGTAATACATACCTC
>JABDLO010000094.1 GCA_013002995.1 Saprospiraceae bacterium
ACCATATCTAAAGCATGTAGGAAACCTAGTGAAGAAAGATGATGGTTCTGAAGTCGATCGCCCCAATTTAATCATGGACATCTTCAAGCACACCAATTCAATGATAGGCTTTGCACTTTTTGCAATAGCTGGACTGATTGTATTTTTTCAATTTTCCTGGGCTTATGGTATTTTTCTGATTGTACTGGGCATAGCTGTGGGTATTGGAATTGTCATATATAATGATGGAAATCCAATCGAAAAAGACAGAATACTGGTTACTTATCTTTCATTTTTGATCATCATTGTATTCTGGGGATCATTTGAGCAGGCAGGAGGATTGATGAATGTATATGCCAAAGAAAAAACAGATCTTGCTTTAGGCAGCTTTACAGTACCGGCATCATGGTTTCAAAGTGTAAATGCAATCTTCATATTGGTATTTGCGACAATTGTAGGATCATTCTGGGCATGGTGGAAACACAGAGGCAAAGAATCATCATCTTTATTTAAAATGGCTATTGGTGTCATCATCATGGGATGGGGATTTTTCTTTATGAGTATTGCAAGTAATGAGGTGGCTTTTGATGCAGCCGGAAATATTATTCAGAAATCCGGTATGCAGTGGTTGGTACTAGCCTACCTGTTCCACACACTTGGAGAATTATGTGCTTCTCCTGTTGCCTTGTCCTTCATTACTAAATTGTCTCCTGAAAGGTGGGTGGCATTTATGATGGGAGCTTATTTTGCTGCCACAGGTCTTGGAAATAAGGTTGCAGGGTCACTTGGAGAGTGGTCCACATCACTAGGAGAATTTAAGATCTTCACGGGAATTGCCGTATTCTGTACGGTATTTGGAATTCTGGTACTATTGATATTGAAACCACTGAAGAGACTTACTCACCATGCTGAGGATATGCAGATAGGCGATGAGGATGAAGCTGAGGGTTTTGAAATGGCAGTAGCAGATAATGATTAATAATTGATAACCAGACCATAGAGAGATAATGTCATCAACAGACCAATTTTTTGAATCCAAGGTTTTAGGACACCCTTCCGGATTGTTTGTTTTATTTTTTACTGAGATGTGGGAAAGGTTCTCGTATTACGGGATGAGGGCCTTATTGATTATGTTTTTTACCGCATCCTTGATGGATAACGGTTGGGGATGGCCGCGGGAGTATGCATATGCCATATTCGGTACATATACATCACTGGTGTATCTCTCCACATTGCTGGGAGGATATTTTGCTGATAAGAAAATTGGGTTTAGATATGCTGTTGTTATAGGAGCACTATTGATGACCTTAGGTCATGCTTGTATGGCCCTGGAGACCTCCTTTTTTATATATACAGGACTGACACTATTGGTATTCGGTAGTGGATTTTTTAAACCCAATATGACTTCCATAATCTCAGAAATGTACAAGGATCATTCTGAGAAAAAAGATGGAGCGTACACCATATTTTATATGGGCGTCAATGCCGGAGCATTTCTAGGAATCTTGTTATGCGGATACCTTGGAGAAAAAGTGGGTTGGTCATATGGCTTTGGACTGGCAGGGATCTTTATGTTATTTGGATTATTACAGTTCTGGTTTGCCCAGAACATATTTGGAGATGTAGGTAAGAAACCAATAAAAGAAGAAGTAAGTGATGAGGCAGTTTACGAAGATGGAGATAAAAGAAACCCATTTTCCAAAATTCAGTTAGCCATTGCAGGGCTTGCAGGTGTTCTCGGACTGGTATGGATATTAAACGATCCGGTCTCTAAGATATCTGAAGGCGAGACCAATGTTCTTGGATTTGAGTTGTTTGGGCTTTCTGGTCCTTCAGCTACAATCTTGTTTGCTTTCTTGCTTTTCATTGGGTTACTGATATACCGACTTACTAAGTATAGCAAGGTGACAAGGGATCGGATGCTTGCAGTGGTCTTTTTTGCCTTTATTACAATTTTCTTCTGGGCTATATTTGAACAAGCGCCGGGATCCTTAACCATCTTTGCGAGGGATTATACAGAAAGGGTACTGGAAGGCAGTGCAGGGATGACCTTCAAGGTAGTAAACTCTTTCATGACCATCATTCCATTGGGTATCATCACCTGGGTGCTGGTCAAGTTATTCAAACAGACATTTTCAAAATATGGATTGTCCAACATATTCCTTTCACTGAGTTTTGTCATCATCTGGGCAATAGCCATATGGATGCTTGCAGTAGAATTTCAGAAAGATGTAACTGAGGTGCCTGCTTCATGGTTTGGGATTTTGAACTCTTTGTTTATCATCACATTTGCACCGCTTTTCTCAAAATGGTGGGAGAGTAAGTACAACCCCAATGCAAATACCAAGTATGCCATAGGTATGTTCTTATTGGGGCTGGGTATGGCTTGTGTGGCTATTGGGGCCAGTGATATCGCTCCCGGAGCAGCTACAGCTTCTGTAAGCATGATCTGGTTGATTCTGGTATACTTGTTCCACACGCTTGGTGAGCTTTGTGTCTCACCGGTTGCACTTTCTTATGTCAGTAAGCTGGTACCTGGCCGTATGATCGCATTTATGTTTGGTATATGGTACCTGGCGATTGCTATAGGGATGAAGCTTGCAGGTGTATTTGGCGAAAGCTCTGAAGCCATTGCTGCAGAACATGGACTGTCATACTTCTTCTGGATATTGACGATCATTCCTGTTGCACTAGGTATATTCTCTATTGCATTCTATCCGGTGATCAAGAGACTGATGCATGGAATCAGGTAATAATCACTAAGGAAAAGGGATACTTTTAGCTTTCAGTGTGCTTTAATCATCAGGTTAAGAACATCTCATATCAATTTTATTAATATATTTTCCTATCTTAATATCAGGATTATATAGGAGTCGGGATTATTGATTATTACAGCTCCTAAAGTTATTAAGGGAAAACTTTGCTTGCATGGGTGTCACTCGTGGACATACTTGGAGTTGTATATGTCGTACAATCTTTTTTTCAGCATTTCTATTTATTGTAGAAACAGCAGATGGCCAATGCGATGCTCAGTATGATGCATTGATGGATATCTACAATGCAACCAGTGGTGAGAACTGGAATAATAATGATAATTGGGGAAGCGATTGTGATATCTGTGATTGGTATGGGATAAGTTGCGATGTTAACGGAAATGTGACAGGAATAAATCTTTACAATAATGGATTATCAGGTTCACTTCCTGATGTTTTCTTTTCTCTTCCATTCCTTGAGAACTTTGATGTTTACAATTGTGACCTGAATGGCCCCATCCCCGCAACACTTTCATCACTTAATAACCTCAGACATTTAAACCTGAGCAGAAACAGATTTACAGGTGACATTCCGAGGGAATTTTTCAGGTTGCCTCAGATCCAGAATCTATACTTGAGAAATAATCTACTCGAAGGAAGTCTTCCTGACACCATTACATCATCTACTCTGATAAATTTATGGATCAATAATAACTCCATTTCAGGCATTATCCCTTCGGCAATAGGCAATTTATCTTCTCTTCAGACTTTTTATTTCTACAGGAATAATATCAATGGAAATATTCCGCCAGAAATCGGTCAGTCCGGAGCATTAAGGATAATGAGCGGATATAACAACCAGCTGGCAGGTAACCTTCCTTCGACTTTGGAAGCACTGTCCAATCTTGAAGAATTAAACCTCAGCAACAACAATATATCAGGAGGGCTCGGACTTAACTGGTCAGGATTAAGTTCGCTTAAGGTTATTAATCTTAATGGCAATTCTATTTCTGATCCTTTCCCCTCAGGCATAACACAAGCAAACAATCTTGAAGAGTTGAGAATGAATAACAACAATGTCAGTGGTAATCTTCCTGCGGATATTGGGGATATGGGTAATTTAGAAATATTACATCTATACAATAACCGCTTATCCGGAAGCATACCATATGGAATTGGAGGTTTGTTGTCTTGTGCAGAATTGGACTTATCCAGAAACCAATTATCAGGTTCTATTCCGTCAGAGATCGGAGATCTAAACTCAATTATAAAGTTGAAGCTCAATGAAAACAACCTTTCTGGGATTGTGCCATCAAGCTTATGTTCTTTACCGCAGGTGAGAGAATTAAAACTTGATAGAAATAACCTTTCAGGTGAAATTCCTTTGTGTATTGGTGATTTAACTACTCTAACTGTTTTAAATATGAGTTATAACCAGTTATTTGGTCAACCACCAGAGTCTCTTGGGTTGTTATCTAATTTAACTCAGATTAGTTTTTTTGATAACCATCTGACTGGTTGTTATCCTGACAACTATTCTGGTTTCTGTAGCATCAACCCTCTGGCATTTGAGAATAATTGTATGAATTTAGGATTCCAGGAATTTTGTTCCGGAAGCTCCTGTAGTGTAGATAGTGCCTTATATATTCTTTCATCAATGGGTGAGACAGTATGTGAAGGTGAAACCATTGAATTATCTACGATTTCTGATATTGATGGGTGGATGTACGAATGGTCAACTGGCGATTCCGGTATCAACCTGGATCAAATATCCATTATGCCGACTCAATCTGCTCAATATGCCGTTACTGTGACAACCACTGATGGATGCACATACTCAGATGCGATCCAAATCCAGGTTGTCGATATCCAGGTTAGCATCCTGTCAGATGTAGAATACTGTTTTCAATCAAGCGGTTATCAATTAGATGCTTCTCCAGGTGGAGGAGTATGGTCAGGAGACCATATCAATGAATCCGGCCTATTGATTCCAATTGTCTCTCTCATGGATTATGAAATCTTTTATGAATATTCTGATGTAAACGGGTGTGTTAAAACGATTGATACCATTATCCGGGTAAACCCAACAATAGAAACAGATATAATTGCATTGATCTGTGATAGCGAGAGCTATGAAGTTGGTGGTGAGATTTTTGAATTGGAGGGACATTATGATGTTACGTTACAGACGGTATCGGGCTGTGATTCTGTAGTACATTTAGACCTTACGGTAAATGCGACAGAGGAGACCGATGTAGTTGTGTCTATCTGTGAAGGAGATTCCTATGAGGTTGGCGGCGAAGTGTTTGATGTTGCAGGTGTGTATGATGTGGTGTTGCAGACGGTAATGGGTTGTGATTCTGTAGTACATTTAGACCTTACGGTCAATGCAACTGAAGAGACCGATGTAGTTGCATCAATTTGTGAAGGGGAGGGGTATGAAGTTGGAGGAGAGGTTTTTGAATTGGAGGGATATTATGATGTTACGTTACAGACGGTAATGGGCTGTGATTCTATAGTACATTTAGACCTTACGATAAATGCAACTGAAGAGACCGATGTAATTGCATCAATTTGTGAAGGGGAGGTGTATGAAGTTGGAGGCGAAGTATTTGATGTTGAAGGTGTGTATGATGTGGTATTGCAGACGATTTTTGGCTGTGATTCTATTATAATTTTGCACCTGACAGTTTATGAACATTCACAAGTAGATATATGGGCATCAATTTGTGATGGCGATATGTACGAGGTGGGGGATGAAACCTTTTCTGAAGCAGGTGCATATAGTATTAATTTACTTTCTAGTACAGGATGCGATTCTATAGTTAACCTTTCATTAAGTGTGCAGCAGTTATTGGTTACAGACATTATAGAAACAGTCTGTTCAGGAGAAATTTATGATGTTGGAGGAGAGGTTATAGAAGAATCGGGTGAGTATCAATTTATTTTGGAATCTTCATCAGGCTGTGATTCCATTGTCAATCTTGATATTATGATCTATCCTGATTACGATATCTATACCGACTTTCAAATATGCGAAGGTGAATCATTGTTGTTGGGTGGTGAGGAGTTTAATCAACCTGGATCTTATGATGTCACTTTGCTGACTTCAACAGGATGTGACTCAGTAATTGTATTCAATCTAGAAGTAAACCAAGAATATCAATCCTCACTCGTTGAAGAACTGTGCCCGGGAGAATCGGTGATTATAGAAAATGAGATATACGATGAAGAAGGGATCTATACTATTGATCTTCAAAGTATTTCAGGCTGTGATTCCACGATCATCCTGGATTTGAGTTTCACACCGCAAGAGGATGAATACCTTGAAGCAATCATCTGCAACAACGATACTTTTAATTTAAATGGAAATATTTTTACTGAGGAAGGAGTCTATACGATCCCTATTGAGGATGGTTTGTGTGGGCATGACATTACTTTGGACCTTACGGTTAATCAGTCAGACTATTCCTTCATAGATACTTCTATATGTTATGGAGGAAGCATTGAATTTCTAAACGAAGCAATTACAGATGAAGGGGAATATTTTTTTACTCTCACTAATAGCTATGGGTGTGATAGCATTGTGGAAATTCAAGTTTATCAATTACCCATTATTGAGCATTTTACTTCTTGGGCTATTTGTCCTGGGGATACCTTCAATTTTGGAAATGCCATACTTACAGAAACGGGAAACTACGAGGAGGTCTTTATCAATGATAATGGATGTGACAGCCT
>JABDLO010000109.1 GCA_013002995.1 Saprospiraceae bacterium
GTTTTATGCACTGCCACAGTCCCCTCAGACATTCAAGCAGATTCTGATGATCGCAGGTATGGATAAATACTTTCAGATTGTAAAGTGTTTCAGAGATGAGGATTTGAGAGCAGACCGTCAGCCTGAATTTACACAAATTGATTGCGAGATGGCCTTTGTCACCATCGAGGATATCCTGAATACATTCGAAGGATTGACCAGGCACTTATTCAAGACTACTCTTGGCGTTGAGCTTCCTGACTTCCCGAGGATGACCTATGATGAAGCTTTAAAACGATATGGGTCGGATAAGCCGGATGTGAGATTCGACATGGAATTTGTGGAGTTGAATGATGTAGTGAAAGGGAAAGGATTTGGAGTGTTTGACAGTGCTGAGCTCGTGGTAGGTATCTGTGCCAAAGGCATTGCCGATGATTATTCCAATAAGGATATGAAGAAGCTTACTGAATGGATGCAACGTCCACAGATCGGAGCCAAGGGATTGGTTTATGTGAAGTATGGACAAGATGGGAACATCAAGTCGACAGTAGGTAAGTTTTACAGTGAAGAAGACCTGAAGCAGTGGGGAGAAATGATGGGAGCTGAGGCTGGAGATATGCTATTGATTTTATCTGGTGAAGCAGAGAAGACCAGGAAGCAACTCAATGAACTGCGATTGGAGATGGGAAGAAGAATGGGATTGATGAAAGATGGAGATTTCAAACCATTGTGGATCATTGATTTTCCATTATTGGAATGGGATGAAGAATCTGAAAGATTCCATGCCATGCACCACCCTTTCACGTCACCTAAAAAAGAAGACATCAGCAGGATGTTGGATGGTGATCACGAAACCATGAAGAGCTTGAGGGCTGATGCCTATGACCTTGTCATCAATGGTGCAGAAATTGGAGGAGGATCAATCAGGATTCATGACAGAGCCTTACAGTCCAGGAATTTTGACTTATTAGGATTCACCAAGGAAGAGGCCGAAGCACAATTCGGGTTCTTATTGGGAGCCTTTGAATATGGAGCGCCTCCGCATGGTGGAATTGCATTTGGGTTCGATCGATTGTGTGCGGTAATGAATGGACAGAGCAGCATCAGGGATTTCATCGCATTCCCTAAGAACAACCAGGGACGCGATATGATGATCGACGCTCCATCACCTGTTGAGAAGGATCAACTTGATGAACTGGGACTCGCAAAAGTAGAGGAGTAAAAGGTATGGAACGGGGGCTTTAGCCCCCGAATTAGGCCTGATTTCCTCGATGACTCATAAATGGAAATTTATAAGATCGCAATCTCTTGTAATTCTTTTATTATCAACTGAATTGACATTACCTTAGCTGAACTGCAGCTATTTAATAATATATCATGCAAATATTTAAGACATTCACATTTGATTCTGCTCACTTCCTTCCCAATGTGCCAGATGGACATAAGTGTAAAAATATTCACGGTCATACCTACCACCTCAAAGTAATCATCGAAGGAAAGCTAGAAGATCGCTTGCAGTGGGTAATGGATTTTGCCGACCTGAAAAAAGTGATCAAGCCCATCATTGATACCGTCGATCATCAACTCCTAAATGAAATACCTGGTTTAGAGAACCCCACTTGCGAAAGAATCGGTGTATGGATCTGGGATCAGATAAAGCCACAGATTCCACAATTAAAAAGAATTGAACTGCATGAAACCCCTACTTCAGGAATGATCTATGAGGGGGAATAGGCTGAACTTTTTAATGTGAGTGTTAATGGATTTCTTGCAGTGGCGCTGAACTCACAAAGTAATTTAAACGGAACAGGGGCTTCAGCCCCTGTCACGGATTATATTATGGTTACTTGAACCTTACTATGGATTGATCAATACACCATCCCATATCAACTCGCCTTTAAATGTAAAATCTTCCTGTAAGTTTACTTCATACTCATAGACACCGTAACCAGTTGTTCCTATAAACCTTCCTGTCCCATGTGTGATTTCATAAGTACCCTCTCCGGTGAAAACAGGATTGGTGTCAAATAATGCAATGGTACCAACATAATTTCCAAACAAGGTGTCTTTATTGGCTGATACGAAGTAGCATGGCCCTACTTGAGAAGGGGGTTCGTCCAGGAGGTCAATGTATCCTTCTCCATACCATTCACTTTTTCCAAGGTGGGTAGCATTGCCCTCACTTTCTACTACTGCTTCTAAAAATCCGGGACCTTCATTGATAATCCTGGGATAAGTTGTATACGTTCCTTTGAAAGGAGTTTCAGTGTTTTTCTTTGCTCGGATCTGGAGTTCAGTATCCTCTGAGTCAGAGTAAAGGTTTTCTTTCTGGCAACTGTAGAGTAAGATGGTCGCTAATGCAATTAGAGATAAAAAGAGTAGCTTTTTCATAATATATTTTTAAAGTTAGATAATGTCATAAGCATTGAATGCAGGTCAACAAAATCTCGAAATTGAGTTGCCTCAACTTTAATTAGAATGATAAAAGCTAGCGGAACTTAGGATTTTCATGTGGAGGAAATTTGCCACACAAAATTCCTTAAAAACTGGAAATGTAACTACAATTCTAAGGTTAAATGAGTAATGAATCAATGATGAAGGTCATTTGAGGATGAAATAATTGATCCTTCAATAAATTGGTTGAATGAAGTAATGATATTGAAGATTAATCTCTTTTATCAAAGCAATAAAT
>JABDLO010000145.1 GCA_013002995.1 Saprospiraceae bacterium
AAGATCGAGCACCCTGTCATTGAAGGTAGGCAGCCATGTCATGATGCCCTGTTCAATCATCACAAATAAAAATGCACTAATCACAAAGATGACAACAAGGATCTTGGCCATGAGGAGGAACATTTGACGAAAGTCATCGGCTATATCAGAACCCGGAATTTCATGCCCTTCATCAAACTTAGCGAAGAATAAAAAGAGAAAAGACAATATGGACATCCCTGCCAGTAACCAATAAACATTGAGCCAACTGTTGGGCTCTGCTTCATTGTTGAATGCAGGAAATAGAAAATATGCAAGGGCAATTCCAAACATGAAGACCCCTTCAATGTTGCTCATCATGCTATTGTGCTCTCTTTCTCCTTCTGTTATGAGACCGATCATAGAATAAACGGATACCTTAATCAATGCAAATGATACTCCAACAGCAGCAAAGAGCAGCTTGGCTGACCAAAATGAATTTCCATAGTACATCCCGATACAGGCAAATGCCACAATGGCCAATCCGGCAAGCATGGAATTCTTATACCCGATCCTGGGCAGGAAAGACGCCATTAAAAATGAAACGATGGCGATAGGGAGATCTTTAAATAACTCTAAAGTACTTGCTGCAACTTCATCAACACCATATACATTTTGTGATTTAAGAATCACGATGCCTACACTGTTCAATAAAATGGCAAATACAAAGTAATTGATGTATAATGAGAGCTTAATGGGATTAAATCTTGACATGATATCCTGATTGTTCAGGTAATATTAAGAAATTTGATATGGAATTAAAATCATAATGACAGGAAGGTCCAGAAAAAATATACTTAGGATCAATCCATGGTACCGATGGATGGTCATCATATTGTCGGGTTATACCATAATCAGAGGAGGCATCCTATCAATCATCACCATCAATCCTGATGGGCTGATCCCAATCGCTATGGGCGGTGTTCTTTTATTGATCATTTACAAGAAAAGCATTCATTCCCAGGCTGCTCTGATTGGATGGGCATTATATTTTATCATTAAGTACGGGATTTTTTTTTTCGGGCTCGTCCTATCTCACCATCACAACAATTATTCTGACATTGAAACGGTTGATCTACTGGAAAAATTCATGTTTTTTTTAATGGGAATTGTAATATGGATTGGTGCTTATAAATATGTCGAGGTCCATGAAGTTGAAGAGGATGAATAAACTAAAACTTCAGAAAGTGAAAGATAACTTCACCCTGGGATGTGATTTCCAGAGCCGGAGCCGGAACCTTAATTATATTGAAAACCGACAGCACTGATTTTAAAAAGTGGTTATCAGTTTTGATCCTGGTAAGATCTACATCAAGACTTAGGTAATATTGTTTGTAACGTGGGTAAAGATCATTGATTTCGTAATACGCACCATTGGATTCCCATTCATTAGAGAAGCCACCGTATAAATTTTCAGAACCATACCCCATTGCCACATTCAACCAGGAAGGCCAGGAATTGCCTTTCGGCAAAAGTGAGTGCACATTGGCCGATACCCAGTAAGTCTGATTATTGTAGTCTTTTAGATATCGTTCCGGAAGGCTGGATCCAAACAGATCATTTCCCCTTTCTCGTAAGGTCATGCTTGAATTCCCACTTACAGCCATTACTGAAACATCCGGGCGGGACATTCCAGTTGATGATTCCTTAATTAAGAATTTCTGTTCTCCCCAGTGGGCTTGCTGAAAGGCGAAGGCCCCGATTCCTATTGCGTTGGCACCGAAATCAGAAAGTGAAAATCCCCATTCAGTAGAAAAACCATCCATTACCTCAATGGTTGTCTGAAATAATGTTCCACAGATGGCTCCGGTAAGGATGGCATCCTTGTCAGAAAGACCGGTCCATTTCGCCCCTTTATAGCAGAGAACACCCTGGAAATAAGCTGTATATACATGTCCTGCCTTATCCATGTTATTCCATTCACCCCAATCATTAAAAAAATGGAAAGAAGACTGATCATAATCTTTATACCAGGCATTGTACAGGCCATACGAAAATCCTGCATATGTTGCTGATGAAAAACCAAGAGCGGTGTAAAATCTTGTTTTATTGAATTTTGCTGATGGTTGAAAAAATGACAAGCTGTCACTGTAGAGCTGCCCGCTAAGCAACTGGGCAATACAGATAAAACATATGGTCACAGGAACAATCCTCTTCATAAATCAGCCATCAAATTTCACTGTAAGGTAGGTAAAGATTGCTTGCACTTTTGTGTCCACAAGACAGTTTATATCAATTGATATTGCCAAGATTAAAATTGTCTTTATATTTCGATTTGAATTAATATAAAGCTAATTTAGCATCTGATTGTTGAAAATGGCTGATTTATGATCAGTTATGAAGGTAAACCATAGAATTGGATTGCCTGAAAAAGGATTCTATATGAAATTAAAAAATACCATTTTCTTATTGTTGATTTTGGCATGTTTTAACGATGCCAAGGGGCAAGATCTTCATTTTACGCAATTCCAATTTGCACCACTGACCATTAATCCGGCCCTTGCAGGTGCTTATTATGGTTCATACAGGATTGGGGGAATTTATCGCGATCAATACCGAAGCGTTGCTGCCAATGCATTTCAGACCGTTGACTTTATGGTAGACGCACCTATTATGAGAGGCCTTAGAAAACAAGACTGGATTGGGGTTGGAGTAGGGATGGATGTCATTGATAAGGCAGGTGCTGCAGGATTTAAGAGAAGCTTTTATAGGGTCAATGGTGCTTATCACCTCTCGCTAGATGAAAAGCAGACTTCGATTTTTACAGTTGGTCTCCAATTTAATACGGCGAATGTATCCTTTAACAGGTTAACAACAGATGACACAAGAGGAGGAGATGCCAATGGTGATCCTGATGTGGAGAGATTCAATATGTCGGCGATGGAAAATGAGATCAGTGATGGTTATAGTGATTACCAACTCGGATTGATGTACAACAGCAGAGGCCAGAATACGGATTTTAAAATTGGCGTTGCTGCTGCAAAAGTATTGGCACCGGAACTAAGATTTGTACAATTGGAAGAGAAGGATATGAGAATTACTGCATTTGGTACGATGACCATGCAGATGAATGATAAAACCAGTTTCTCTCCGGCATTTTTATTCCAGACACAGGGACCGGCTTCTGAATTCAGTATTCAGGGCCAGATGGGTTATTTAATCAAGCCTGATAAAGGGATAAAATTAAATGGTGGTCTGGGAATGAGATTTGGAGATGCCATACAGGTTCTTGCCGGTGTGGATATTAAAGACATAAGAGTTGGCGTTTCATATGATATAACTATTTCAGGTTTGGGGGGAGTTAATAGCAATATGGGAGGATTTGAGCTGGCAGTTGCTTACTACGGACAGATATTCCGCAAGCCTAAAATCAAGCCGGTTATAGTGTGTCCTAGACTTTAATAATTTTAGAAT
Organism: Saprospiraceae bacterium; assembly: GCA_013002995.1. GTDB lineage: Bacteria > Bacteroidota > Bacteroidia > Chitinophagales > Saprospiraceae > JABDLO01. The sequence continues at coordinate 3,433 of JABDLO010000145.1, forward strand.
CAATTCATTAATATGAGATATATCATTTTGTCATTGATATTGCTTGGAAGTATAGGTATAGATGCTCAGCCTATTACAGCCAATACCTATGATGATATGCTGGAGACAGGTGATACCGCCCTGGCTGGAAATAACTACTTCAATGCCATTGAATGGTATGAGAAGGCATATAAAGAAGAGAGAAATCCTAATACTGCTCTTGCTATTGCTGACCTGTATGTTTTGACACGTAATTATCAGAGAGCTGAATCATGGTATAAAAGAATCTTAAGAAGAGATAAAGAAAACCAGCTGGTAGACATAAGATATGATTACGGAAAGGTATTTAAGGCTCAGGGTAAGTATCGTGAAGCTTTGAATGAGTTTAATACCGTCATTTCGCTATCAGAAGATCCGCAGTTGGTAGAAGAAGCAAAGAAAGAGTTGAAAGGAATTGAAATGATGGGTGATATAGCTGATAATATTGATGCTGTAGTGACCTATGCAGGGAACAAAGTGAATTCAGCAAGTGGAGACTTCTCACCCAGGTTATATGATGATGGATCATTGTATTATGCATCATTTGCCAGAAGGAAGGAAATTGTACTTGATGGGAAAGAAGACGATTATCATGTGAAAATCTTTTCTGCGAGGAGGAATGATAAAGGGGTTTATGATGATCCTGAAGAACTTCCACAGAGCATCAACAGAAAAGGATATCATACTGCCAATGTTGCTTTCTCTGAAGATGGTAGAACCATGTACTTTACAAGAGCCAAGCTGGAAGGTAATGAAATCGGTGAGTCCAGGATATATATGGCATCTAAAGATGATGAGGGATGGGGAGCAGCACTTGAAGTGCCTGGTGTAAATGGTAATTATGTAGCCAAGCATCCTATTGTAGGGGAATTATTTGGAAATAAGGTTTTATTCTTTGTTTCTGATATGGATGGAGGTTATGGAGGTGATGATATTTATTATTCTACCATCAGAGGTGATGAATATAGTTCTCCTGTGAACCTTGGAGAGAAAATCAATACCAGTAGAGATGAGGTAACACCGTATTACAAGGATGGCACATTGTATTTTTCCTCAACAGGTCATCCAACAATGGGGGGTTATGATATCTTTTATTCTATATGGAATGGAAGTGAATGGGGAGATCCTGTGAATATGGGATTTAATTACAACACAAGTTATGATGACCTTTACTTCAATATGAATGAAGGGGGAACCAAAGGTTTTCTTGTGTCTAACAGAATTGATAAGGATAAGAGAAGCTTGAAAGGAAAGACTTGTTGTGATGACATATATACGATCGAGATAAGAGATGTTGTAGTAGACCTCCTTGCTCTAGTAGAAGATGAGAATGGTGCCCTAAATGGAGCTACTATTGAATTGATTGATAACAGTGTGGATGGTGGTAATCCAACTTCCAAAACCAATATTTCAAGCAATAATTTTTCTTTCTTATTGGAGTCTGATCATTCATACATAGCAAGGGTGACCAGAGAAGGATACTATCCTGATTCGGTTGAGTTTAATACCGTAGGAATTTTAGATGATTACACGGTTAAGAAAACGGTTGTTCTGAATCCTAAACCAGAAGAAAAGGAAGAAACAGAGATTGTAACCATTAATCAACCCATTAGGTTGAATAATATCTATTATGAATTCGATAAGGATAATATACTTCCAGAAGCAGAGCCTGATCTGGAATACCTTGTTGAATTGATGGATCAATATTCCGATATGGTAATTGAACTGTCATCTCATACAGATGCTCAAGGTATTTCTACTTACAATCAGGATTTATCACAGCGGCGGGCAGAATCAGCCAAAGTGTGGTTGATGGATGCCGGGATTGCTGAAGATCGCATTAAACCTGTTGGATATGGTGAGTCTCAGATCCTTAATAAATGTGTGAATGGTGTGCGTTGTTCAGATGATGAACATCGATACAACAGGCGTACTGAGTTTAAGATCATTGCCGGACCTCAGAGTATTGAGATCAAGAAATCCATACAAGGAGATTACAGCAATCCCGAAAAAAAAAATTAACTAAAAGTTCCGGGCTTCAGTCTTTCATTGCAAGAGATTCTTTTCCTGTAATTAGTTTTGATATTGATTACTACGAGCTTGACAGTATTGTTCATGGCCGTAAGATGGTCTTGGAGTATCACTTTACTAATACTGGTAATAAGGAGCTTGATATCGAGTTAGTAACTGCATGTAAGTGTACACAACTCGACTGGCCGAGAAAACCGGTTTCGCCCGGAAGTCGTGGTGTCATCACCGTAGAATACGATACAAGTACAGAGCCACTTGGATTCAGAGAAAAAACCATCGATATCATCGCCAATACCAATCCAATTGTAGTGGAAGCCAAATTTTCAATAACCATAGTGAAGTCAGATGAGTAATATTTCTAATCTGGATATCATGATTACGGTATTCAGCATCATTTATTTATACTTTGCTACACAGAATAAGGCCATCTGCTTTTTATTCGGACTCATAGCGTCGGCTATATGGGCATACCACGATTTCGTCAATTTAAATCTTAAATTTGACGGCTTCCTTCAACTCTTTTATGTAGCAATGAGTATATGGGGATTGTACAGCTGGAAATACGGTGGCAAAGGCAAAAAAGAGCTGCCCATCTCCCGTATGACTGCAATCGATCATGTTGTCTCCATTTTAGGTGGTATCGTTGTTGGAGCTGGAATTGCATGGTTGACTATGAATATATTAGAGACAGCACTTCCGTATCTTGACGCGGTTACTACAGCACTGGCCATCATCACCACAATTATGCTGGTTTTGAGGAAATTGGAAAACTGGTTGTATTGGATTGTAATTGATCTGGTCTACATTTATATTTTTATCAGACAAGGTGCCCCATTACTTGCCGGAGTAATGGGACTATATGGATTTCTTGCCATCTATGGATATATAGAATGGCGTCGACTGATCAATAATACTGAAGCTTGATCTTTTAATTATTATTTAGATTAAATCTAAATAATGCTTTACGCTAAACTATAGTTGTCCTTACTGATTCATTAGTAGAAAGCTTTTTATCTTTGCGCCGATTTTTTTAGCTTAAAAAATTAATACATTGAAAACTAGTAAGTGCAGGTCAATCATTATCCTCTCTCTCTTGTTTTTTTCTCATGTTTCATACGGTCAGAGCTTAGGTTCCGGTGGGGATTTGGTAATGTACTCAATTCTTGGACTTGGAATTGTCCTTATAGTCTGGGCATTATTAAATTTAACTGACAATATGATGCAAGTAGAAGCAAAAAAACAAGGAGTAGACACAAAGAATAATAATTTTTCATTATTTCCTTCAATAGCTTCACTTCTGGGTGGAGCTAAGCCATCCAGAGTTGGAGGCGATCCTTATTATAAATTGTCCAGAGGACATAATATAAAACTGGAAGGTGAGGCAGATACCAACAACGCTGTTGATGGTAGTGCAGTAAGATATGCTGTCAGGCCACCTGAATATAGAGGTATTGCACCTATTCCAAAGTTAATGGTTGCTGAAGGTGATGAGGTGAAAGCTGGTGATCCGGTATTCTTCGATAAGTCTAATCCTGATATCAAGTATTCAGCTCCCGTAAGTGGAGAAGTAGTTGAGGTAAGAAGAGGGGCTAAACGTGCCATTACTGAGGTAATCATTTTGGCCGATAAGGAACAGGCGTATAGGAAATATGATGTCCCTGGATTAGACTCAGATAAAGAAAGCCTGGTTTCATTTTTATGTGATAGTGGTTTCTGGCCTTTGATAAACAAGCGCCCATTTGATGTTATTGCTGATCCGGCGGTTAGTCCCAAGAATATTTTTATTTCAACATTTGATTCAGCACCCCTTGCTGCGGATTCCAATTTGATTGTTTCTGGTAATGAAGAGCTCTTTGCTGCAGGGTTGAAGGTTTTGAATCAGCTAACTGATGGAAAAGTACATCTGGGAATCAATGGTAGAAAAGGGGCAAAAGTAAGTGACGCTTTTGCAAAAGCAGAAGGTGTTGACAGGCATTGGTTTGACGGTCCACATCCAAGCGGCAATGTAGGTGTTCAGATTCACCATATCGACCCAATCCTTACCAATGATGTTGTATGGACATTGAAAGTTCAGGATGTGATAACACTTGGTGAATTGTTTACTTCCGGGAAATTTGCACCCAAAAGAGTAGTTGCTGTTACAGGTGTTAATATTAATAAGCCACACTATATACGAACTGCCGCAGGTGCTAACATTGGAGAATTGTTAAAAGGCAATCTCGATGATTCTGCTAAGGCTAGAATCATTGATGGAAACGTACTTACCGGTAGGACAGTAACCGGTGATGATTTTTTAAATAGCGGATCAAGTCAGATTACGGTTGTGAATGAAGGAGATTATTATGAGATATTTGGGTGGTTATTACCGATCAAACCCAGACCAACAATATCAAGATCATTTCCCAACTTTTTATTTCCAAAACATAAGTTCATTCCTGATACCAACACACATGGAGAGAAGAGGGCATTCGTGGTGACAGGTCAGTATGAGTCTGTTTTACCCATGGATGTTTATCCTCAGCACATCATGAAGGCAATCATGACCAATGACTTTGAAAGGATGGATGGTCTTGGACTTGCTGAGTTATCAGAAGAGGATGTAGCACTTTGTGAATTCACGTGTACTTCCAAAATGCCATTACAGAACATTTTAAGACAAGGATTAGACATGCTGAGAGAACAATCTTAGCATTAATAAATTACTATAATAAAAGATACATAAAACCAGCAGATGGGATTAGTTGATTTATTTAAAAAGATAGAACCGGATAAGAAGAATAGTCCATTTCTTCATACCGCTTATGATGCATTCTTTACGTTTGCATTCACTCCTAATGAAACGACAAAAGGAGGTGTTCATATCAGAGATGGAATGGATTTGAAGCGTACAATGACCATAGTGGTGATCGCTTTGCAATTGTGTTTCCTTTTTGGTACCTATAACATTGGACACCAGCATTTTGTGGCTGCAGGTCAATACCTTGGATTCCTTGAAGGATTCCACTTAAAGCTGGCTCATGGTTTGGTGAAGCTTTTGCCTCTTTACATATGGTCTATGGCTATAGGATTGGGGATTGAATTTTACTTTGCTGCTAAAAAAGGTCATGCCGTAGAGGAAGGATACCTAGTAACTGGAGCATTGATTCCGTTGATCATGCCTCCAGATCTTCCGATTTGGATTTTATGTGTTTCAATTGTATTCGCTGTAATTGTAGGCAAAGAGGCATTCGGAGGAACAGGAATGAATATCTGGAATGTAGCACTTTTATCCAGGGTATTCGTATTCTTTGCTTACCCAACCACCATTTCAGGTGATGAAGTGTGGGTTTCAGGATTTGAAAGTTTAAGTGCTGGTGCGATGGCTGATTACAGTTGGTGGCACACAGGGTTCTTCAATACCATATTTGGTTGGTTTGATTTATCACTATTCAATGCAGCATCCACCGCAGTTGTAGATGGATTTAGTGGTGCGACGCCACTAAGCTTAGCTTATCAGGGCGGATGGGAGAATGTATTATCGACATATTCAATTGATCAGATGTGGTGGGGTACCATTCCAGGATCAATAGGTGAAACATCCAAGCCCATCATTATTGTAGGTATGTTGCTTTTAATTGCAACAGGAGTTGGAAGCTGGCGGATCATAGTCAGTATGCTGATTGGTGGTTTTGTGATGGGAATGATACTGAATGCCTGGGGAGCGACACCGTTTATGGAAGTGCCTTGGTATTACCAGATGTATATGGGAAGTTTCCTATTTGCAGCAGCATTTATGGCAACTGATCCGGTGACGGCGTCAACGACAAATACTGGAAAATGGATCTATGGATTTTTAATAGGATTTATAGGAATGATAGTAAGGGTAATGAATCCTGCTTATCCGGAAGGATGGATGCTGGCAATTTTATTCCTTAATACATTCGCTCCATTAATTGATCATTATGTTCTTGAGTCTAACATTAAAAAACGATTGAAACGTGCATAGTAATAAATATATATACACATTCGTCCTGCTACTAACTGCAGTTGTAGCTCTTGCTTTGGCTTCATTGTTTACATTTCTAAAGCCAATACACGATACCAATGAGGCCATTTACAATAAGAAGGCCATATTGGGTGCCGTATCTACCAAAATTGATGGCGACTATAATTCATTATCAGATGAGCAAGTACAGCAAATCTTTGATGAGAATATTGTGCAACAGGTTGTAGATCCTAAAGGCAATATTATAGAAGCTAATGCTTTACAAGAAAGAAGTTTTGGTGCTACCAAGGCAGAAGAACTTGATATGGCTAAAGAAAAGAAAAAGCCTGCAGAAGAAAGATCTCTTCCTTTATATGTATACACTGCTCCTGATGGAGAAAAGTATTACATCGTAACAGTAAGAGGAAATGGTTTATGGGATGAGATATGGGGCAATATTGCTTTTGAATCAGATCTTAATACCATTGCGGGAGTAAGCTTCGATCACAAGCAAGAGACTCCCGGTCTTGGTGCTGAGATAAAAGATAATAAAGAGTGGTATACTCAATATATCGGAAAGAAGATTTACGATGAAAATGGAAATTTTGAATCTGTAAATGCAATAAAAGGTGGAGCAAAAGATCCTACCCACCAGGTTGATGGAATCTCAGGTGCAACCATTACAGCAGATGGTGTTAATGCAATGCTTGAAATTGGCCTCAAATTGTATGAACCATATTTTGAAAAAATTAAACAGTCATAAAAAATCCGAGCTATTATGGCAGATGTTCAAACAGCAGTAAAAGAGAAAAAGACAACCTTCACCTTCGGGAAGAAGGAAAAGGCTCTGGTTACAGACCCTTTAAGTGATAATAACCCGATCACCGTTCAGGTTCTTGGGATATGTTCAGCATTGGCAGTTACCACCCTGGTCAGTAAGGCAGTTGTTATGGCAATTGCAGTGGTATTTGTATTGATGGGAGCAAACATCATCACTTCAATATTAAGAAAATACATCCCCAAGCAGGTAAGGATGATTGTTCAATTGGTGATCATTGCAGCTTTGGTTACGATTGTTGAGCTTACATTGAAGGCCATCAATTATCCAATCTATAAGGAATTATCAGTATTTATCGGATTGATCATTACCAACTGTATCGTCATGGGTCGATTGGAAGCATTTGCAATGGCAAATGATCCGTATAGATCAGCATTGGATGGTTTAGGTAATGCCTTAGGGTATGGTATCATCTTGATTATTGTAGCTGTAGTAAGGGAGTTCTTCGGTAAAGGAAGTATCCTTGATTTCAAAATAATTGGAGCTACACCTGAATATTTATTGAATACGACTGAAATCAGTTGGCTCGGTTGGTATTCCAATAACAACCTGATGGTGCTTTTCCCATCAGCTATGATTGTAATTGGAGTATTGATATGGATTCACAGAGCGTGGAGACCACAATTGGTTGATGTATCTTAATTAACAAATCAAAATAAAACATTCATCATGGGTGAATTAGTAAATATATTTATCAAGTCTGCTTTCATTGAAAACCTGGCTCTTGCATACTTCCTTGGAATGTGCTCTTACCTGGCTGTATCCAAGACGGTGAAAACAGCTTTTGGATTAGGCCTGGCAGTAATATTCGTGCTTGGTATCACAATGCCCATCAACTGGGTCATCAATACCTGGCTTCTGGGAGAAAATGGAATCTTTCAAACAGACCTAACCTTCTTAAGGTTCATCTTATTCATAGCAGTAATTGCTTCGATGGTTCAGTTGGTCGAAATGGTTGTTGAAAAGTATTCTCCTGCGTTGTATACTTCATTGGGGATTTTCTTGCCATTGATTACGGTAAACTGTGCAATACTGGGAGGATCATTGTTTATGGTTTCTAAGGAATACAATTTTGCAGAGTCTGTAGCCTTTGGTTTAGGAGGCGGATTCGGTTGGTTTCTTGCCATTATTGCCATTGCAGCTATTAGAGAGAAGATTAAGTATTCAGCAGTTCCACCTGCATTAAGAGGATTGGGAATGGCATTTATCCTGACCGGATTGATGGGAATGGCATTTATGAGTTTGATGGGAATTGATCCAGCAGCGTTATAATTAAGAAATAAAGAGAAATAGCGATATAAAATGATTTTAGCAACATTAATAGCATTTATGCCTCTTGTATGGGCGCTCGTCGTATTCTGTGGTGTAATCATTGCTTTGTCAGCCATGTTATTGCTGGCAAGAAAAAAATTAGTGCCACAGGGACATGTAAAAGTTATAGTAAATGGAGATACAGAAAACCCGATGATGGTTGATCCGGGAAGCAATCTATTATCTGCCTTGTCAGATCAGAATGTATTTCTCCCATCAGCATGTGGAGGTGGAGGAACCTGTGCCATGTGTGAGTGTCATGTAGATAAAGG
>JABDLO010000146.1 GCA_013002995.1 Saprospiraceae bacterium
CAGGAGGAAAGATCCCATCATCAATTGCCCTATAGCCAAAGAATCCTAGCCCATGACCTAATTCATGAAGAACAACCGTGACAAAATCATAATCAGATGTAGCAGGACTGGCATCAGTAGGAAAATGCCAATTGGGAAGGCTGGCATTAAATTCAGCAAACATATCTATGGAATTTAGCTGACTCCCTAATATATGTTCGGCAAGAGCTGAAGGAAAGTACGTAGGGGGATAAGAACTACTTACAAGCACAAATGACTCGATGGTTCCTGCAGCACCTAGTATGGTCCCTGGAGGAAAATTGGTTCTCCAACAGGCATTAATTCCAATTTCCTGATCACTATCTAAAACATCAGACCAAATACTGGCAGCATAATTAAATGCTGTTTTGGCTTCTTCAGGCCAATCGGCACACCATGTTGATCCATCATAAAACCCAAATGGCAAATAATTAATGTTAAAGCTTAATGTTCGAGTGTTATCCTTTTTTCTCTTAAAGGTATAAGGGCGTGAAACTTCTTCATATCCAATTATTCCAGGAAGTACACAGGCTTCCTTCACTTCAAGAGCATTATCTAACACCCTTTGAGCTGGCGCATTTATATAAAAGATGATTAAAAGAAACAGTAGTATAAAGTATTTCATGGCAATTTGGTTTTATGGTTCATGATCAATGAATCGGGTATTCAATGATACTCTCTAACCAAATATAGTAATTATTATAATCTCTATTTGCAGGTGATCCTAACCCGGAAGATTTTATAACATGACAAAGCCACTATTATAATATCCAGATTTTCAGTATTTTACAAAATAAGTATTGGATACCACCTTAAATTCCTTTTGAGCACCAATAACCCTCAATCATGGAATCAACTGGCAAAGAGGCTTCTACTAAAAAGCTGATTATATTATTAATTCTTGGGATCATTTTGTTTGTATTTTCAAATGGTAACTGGCCGGTATCTATAGCTACGTGGTTGGCTCCTGTTTTCTTACTTAGATTTTCTCGAAGCATTTCTTCACCATATTCATTTATCCTACTCTTCCTGGTGATTTCTGTGGCTACAGGATTTATGTATTATGGAATCATACCATCACATCTTGGCATCCTAACCTACATTCTTATCCTTTATTATGCAGTATTATGGTTTTTACCCTTTGTGATTGATAGGTTGCTCCTTACCGTAAATAAGGGATTTCTTTCTACCTTGATTTTTCCATCATCCATGGTTTTTCTTGAGTACGTCAATAATCTATTTTTTGGTTCGTGGGCTTCGGTAGCGTATTCTCAATTTAATAATCTACCCCTTATTCAGATTGCTTCTGTATTCGGGATCTGGGGAATAACTTTCATAGTCATGTGGTTTGGATCCTTTATAAATTGGGTGATTGAAAACAACTATGACTTATCCAGAATTAGAAAAGGAATAACTATTTATACAGTAGTCCTGATTTCCGTCTTAATTTATGGTGGAATAAGACTCGATGTTTTCCCTCCAGATGATAAAACAGTTACCATATCATCCTTTACCCCGCAGGATGAAATTGATGATTATATCAATACATTGAATGATTATGGATATGTTTCGACTTTACAGATGGCAAGGTCAAATCGAGATTCACTCTTCTCCTTGCAGCAACCAACCATTGATAAGATATTTAAACGGAATAAAAATATTCTCACCCCTGAAACAAATATTTCAATTTGGCCTGAAGGACTTATAAGCGTCCTCGAAGAATATGAAGAACAGTTTATCAGTCAAGGAAGGGAATTGGCTAAAGATCGTGACATATATTTATTACTGGGCTACATTCTACTACCGGAAGAAAACCCAGGAATCGGGGGTGAAAATAAAGCAGTATTAATCAACCCAAGCGGCGAGGTAGAATGGGAATATCTTAAAACCCATCCTGTTCCAGGAGCTACACATAAACCAGGAGATGGGATCTTACCCGTGACCATGACCCCATTTGGGAATATCAGTACGGTTATATGCTATGATATGGATTTTACTGCCCTATTGAATTCAGCCGGATCAAAAGAAATTGACATTATGCTGGTCCCAGCCTGGGATTGGAAGGCAATAGATCCATTACATGCAAGGATGGCCGTATTTAGAGCCATTGAGAATGGTTTTTCTATGGTCAGACAGACAGGAGAAGGTCTTTCAATTGCGGTCGATTATCAAGGTCGCACATTAGCATTGATGGATCATTTTACATCAGAAGATCGCATTATGGTGTCCAATAATCCTACACAGGGAGTGAGGACGGTATACTCTTATATTGGTGATTTACTACCCTGGGTATGCATGATCTTCTTAATATTGAGTATGGTCTGGAAAATTAAAAAAGGAAAGAATTCAATATGAGAATATAATTAATTAGAAACTCAAATCGAATGAATTCTATGTAAATATTATTTCTTCATTATTGCTTATTCAATAAGCTATATCCACTTTAATCTTTTGTACATTCATGCTATTGTTTTATCTCAGTTTTTGTCGTTAAAGCTGAACAGAAAATAGTAGATTGAAGAAAAGATAATTCAGTAAAATGATCAACAAAATCCTTGAATCCAGCCCTAAAGAAATTGACCTCACTAATGAGAAACATTCACAACTTATCCTTGAATCAGTCGAATCGTTACTAGAATCTAATATCTCAATTCAAGAGATCAATGATCTTGAAAAAGATCTAATTAACAAGAAAGACAATACACTCATCTTTCCACTACTATCTCTTAAAATAGCAAGATCCAAACTTTTCACTTCTGATATTAGAGAACCACTGCTGATTTCAGTTGTTTTTGCTGTCTATAAGGAACATAACCGTATAAAGAAAAGCTCAGTGCATCCACATGGTGAAGATTTTCTTCTGAAAAAGGTGAGTCAACTGGAATGGTTATTTAAAGATCAAACCAATGTACAATGGGAGTTAATTGTTGTTGATGATGGTTGCCCTGAAGGAAGTGGAAGAATTGCTCAATCCATTATTGATGAAAACAAGTTAAATGATAAGGTTAGAGTTATTTACTTATCCGAAGCTATTGAAAAAAAACTACCTCCTGTAAAAGGCCTTCTGTCAACCAATGGAAGTCAGAAAGGAGGTTCAATAGTTTATGGGATGTGGGATGCAGTACAACAGAGTAAATTTAAAAAACAGGTTGTTGCATATACAGATGCCGATCTATCTACTCACCTTGGACAGTTAATGCTTTTAGTAGATCCTATATTGAAGGACCAAAAACTAGCAGCCATAGGGTCTAGAAGAGAACCCAAATCTGTTGTCATTAAAGCAGGTTCCAGAAATGATCGTGGAAAGCTGTTCATCTATCTATGGAAAAGGTTGATTCCCAATCTGGGTAATATCATCGACACACAGTGTGGGTTTAAGGCTTTTAAATCTGATATTATTCCTGACATTATTGAAGAAATGATTGAAAAGAAATTTGCCTTTGACATTGAGTTATTACTTAAAACTCAACAGCACCATGAAGGTTCTATTTTTAAAGTGCCCATAGCATGGATTGATAGTGAGGCAGCGTCTACAACTACTGACATTCAACCTTATCTGCCTATGTTAAAGGCCATCGTTAAGATGAATAAAGCATACTTTCCGAATGATTCTGAATCCAATGAATTTGTTCCATTTATTGAATCCTTAAATCCAGAGTCTTTTAATCATCTTCTTGATCACATTCCTGAAAAGATTACAAGTAGAGAACCTAAAGAATTTACTGAATATGATGGTGTGAGGGTGAATGACTTAAAGTGATGTATCATAGAATGTGATCAAAGGTAAGATTGCTATGTTGGATATGCCAGGCAGGTTCAGGTGGTTAACTGCCTCAAGAAGTACCAACATCTAAAGCTCTTATGTTCCCCCTTGTCTTTGTGATGATCCTGAGAAAGAATTGGATGACTTATATTCAAAGTATGTATTATGAATTGTGGCAATTAATACTCAGGAAATAATTAGACTGGAAAGTCAAATGATAATAGCAATTGAAGACATCACTATGTACAGCCTTGCAGGAAAAAGTAACTCAAAGGCTATTCTTCCTCTCCCACATCAGACCATCTTTTAGAAATCCAGGTGCGTTGTTCAGTTTTGTTATGAAACGTCCAGGCTAATATTCTACTTGATTTATTGCCCTGACCCATGGGTAAGGTTTCAACTTTAAATGCTTTTGCTTTTCTTAATTGCTTATATGCACCTTTTAGATGATTTTGCTTGGAAATTAAGGTGGTGAACCAAAAACAAGATTTGGAGAATCGCTTACTTTCATTGATCATATTTCTGACAAACTGTTCTTCACCCCCATCACACCAGAGTTCACTACTCCTGCCGCCAAAATTTCTAATAGGATCTTCCACCTTTTTACCTCTTAAGTTGCTGACTTTTCTTGCATTGCTTGCAAGTGCATCACTTTCTGATTTATGAAATGGAGGATTACATATGGTAACATCAAAAAATTCACCTGTCTTAATTACTCCAGAAAATATATCGCGTGGATTATTCTGATGTCGGATATTGATTTTATTAATTAGGTGAGGGTTGTTGGAAATGATATTTTTGACAGAAGCCACAGCAACTTCATCAATGTCAGACCCAACAAATGTCCATCCATATTCAGCATGACCAATAATGGGATAAACACCATTGGCTCCCACACCGATATCAAGACATGAGATTTGAAGGCCCCTGGGAATAATCTTATTATTAGACTTGCCCAGCAGGTCTGCAATATGATGGATGTAATCTACTCTTCCAGGAATTGGTGGACATAGATAACCTTCAGGAATCTCCCAAAATTTTATTTGATAGTGATTTTTCAGTAAAGCAGTGTTCAACCATTTAACAGCTTCAGGATTGAAGAAGTCGATGGTTTCATTACCATATTTATTTATTATAACAAATGGTTCTAAATCCGGACATTCTTTAATCAATTCACCTAAATCATACCTTCCTTGATGAATATTTCTAACGTGTAATCTTGAAGAAGATTTATCGTTCTTCTTTTTTTCTGCGTGCATTAGGAATCGGTTTTATTGGTTTGTCCAAAACATCAATATTGATAAGACTCACAAGAAATAAAAGTACAACATAATTAATAGGTCAATTTACAAAATGTCTTTATTGAGTATCTGGATGCTTTTGGCTACATCCTTTATGAAAGTCTTTCATTCCAAACACAACCTTACTGCTAATTCATTGAGTTCAGTACTCATTTACATGGGGTTAACAACTGCAGATGGTGGAAATATTGACATCCAGATTATGGACTCTGATATTCATGTATATACCCGATTATAAATCCGTGATGATGAAGTGACCCCGTTAAATATTTCTAATCAAATAGGTGCATTCACCCAGATGGCCCAAAAGTTAAGCCAATAGATTTTAATTGATTTTGGCTATCATGTCATTTGCTATTTTATTGTAAGGATGATTGTCTTTATTCTTGATAAATTTTAACAACTAGAAAGCATCTGTCTTTCTGTCTTCTCCCAGATATCAGCCGGATGAATGCCATTTTGCCATCACTATACACCTTAAAAAAGTTAAAATTTTTTAGTTTGTGTAGTCTGAGTCTTTCTAAACTTTAATCACATTTAACTATTATTATTAAAGTCTTTTGATATTAATTCATCAATATCTTTACAGGAATATCAGAATGAAAAATCAACAAACAGACATTATCATTTTAGGAGGAGGATTGACAGGCCTTACGTTGTCATATTTATTGAAGAATAGGGATGTTGATCATCTCATCATTGAAGCGAGAAATCGCCTTGGAGGTAGGATCTTGACCGATTATAAGGATAACCAGGCTCCAATTGAAAAAGGTGCTACCTGGCTTGGAAAGAAACATTCATCTCTGATGGGATTATTAAAGGAATTGAATATTAACACATTCGAGCAGGAGCTGGGCAATACAGCCATTTACGAACCTATATCTACCAGCCCTCATCAGGTCGTTCAACTTCCACCTAACAATGATCCTAGTTTCAGAATTAAAGGCGGAACATATTCAATCATTAAAGTTTTATCAGGCCATGTAGAACCACATCGAATAATACTTAACCAGGTAGCAACAAAAATTGAAGATCATGATGATATTCTTACAATAACAACCCAAGACACTATTTTGAGTGCAAAAATGGTGATTTCAACCCTACCACCAAATCTATTGCTTTCTTCCATTGAATTTTATCCTTCCCTCCCCGATTCAATTAACACATTGACAAGAAATACTCATACCTGGATGGGAGAATCTATTAAAGTGGGATTAAGATTTACAGAGCCGTTTTGGAGAAAGAAAGACTTAAGTGGAACAATATTCAGTAATGTAGGGCCAATTCCAGAAATGTATGATCATTCAGATTCTGAAGATTCATCCTACGCTCTTAAAGGCTTTTTAAATGGTTCATATTTTTCAATCTCCAGGGAGAAAAGGAAAAGTATGGTTCTCGATCAATTGTCCAAGTATTTTGGAGAAGAAGTATATCAATACAATAGCTATGAAGAAATGGTCTGGCGAAATGAACGATATACCTATTCGGATTATGACGCCCATATTCTTCCGCATCAAAATAACGGGCATCCGATGTTCCAGGAATGGTTTCTAAATGGAAAACTCATTATTGGCGGTTCCGAAACCGCCTCAGAATATCCAGGTTACATGGAAGGTGCAGTGAGAAGTGCAATCTCTATTTACGATCGAATCACAAATACATCTATCTAGATATGATCATCCATTTTAGACACATCTGCTAAGAATACTTTTACTTCATCTCAATTGCCACTGATATTTCCTCGCTTCATTTAATATTACAAAAAATGGTATCCACCATATGAGATCATTCGTAATAAGTGTATAAGCAAATGAGGCTGGAACATCACCTTTTAAATAATTGAATATGAATCCCAAGGGACCGAATATCTTTCCTAGGAATCCAACAGCAACAATGGGCCAATGCTTTACCGGATTAAAAGATGCCCACCAGTATCCAAGACCAAAGACGCCAATGACCATTCCCATACCTTGCCAGATCATAGGGTGGTTGGGTTCTTCCATCCCCGTTAATTGAAAAAATGATAAAGGAAAAAGAACGACCCATGCACCCCACAATATATTATAGATTGCTGCAATCCTCATTACCTTGTTCATCCACGGTTTACTTTCCATAACTTAATATACTTATGATTAAAATTGAGGTCCAAATAATAGTCCTTGACCAATTGATTGATATTAATTTCTTTCTAGCAGACATAGAGTCTGGTAATACTTCAATATCCCTGTGCAAAGGAATCGCTTGAATAAATGTGATCAGCCATGTTAATATGGTGAGTATGAACCCAAATAAGTTAATCCATGAAAAACTGGTTAATATTAAATATCCGTATATTCCTAATTGGCTTAACATTAAAGGCATCACCACATAGGTAATCCCTCTGGTGTATGATTTATGCCATTGCTTCATATTGGCCTCCTCGTAATAACAGAAGCCAGGATAAATCACCAGCTGGACAATCCATATCAGGATAAACAGCCCTGTGTCAATCAGCAATTTGAAGGTTATAATATCCATTACCCTTTATTCTCTTGTTTATAGACAAATAATGGTTGAGAATGTTGAATAGGCAGAGTACAAACTTGAGAGAATTAATATAAGTGGATAGTAGGAGCAATTCATCTTCCATAAATGTATTGCATCGATGTACAGTAGAAGACACTTAGGGGTTTACTCTGAATATTCTATATGATATATAACATATTAGATTACAATAGGGTATTTATTGTAAGAAAGTGTAATATTAATCTTCTAACTTTGTAATATATCAGGTGTATTAAACTTTTAATTATGAGGTATTTTTATGCAATTCTTAGCATTCTAATAACTTTTTCAGTCCATGCTCAAGTACAACTTCAAAAGATTGATAGAAAGCTGCTCCAGGGAAACGACGTTAAAAAAGTATGCATTCTCCTTAACGATGATGTTGATTTATCTTCAGCTAGAAATCTAAAAGTCAAATCTGATAGGGGTAGATATGTCTATGACAACCTCTTCAAAAATGCTAATTCTTCTCAATCTGAAGTAAGCAACTTTCTTAAAGAACGTAAAGTAAATTTTAGGTCGTATTACATAGTGAATATGATTAGTACAGAATTGGAACCTCAGACACTTAAAGATCTTTCATTACTGGAATCAGTTAAGTCGATCATACCGGATGGAAATTTTAAAATACCGGAAACCTCGAGAGAAACTACAACCTCCAGGCTCGGCACAGAATGGGGACTCAATAAAATAAAAGCACCAGATGTATGGACACTTGGATATGATGGGCAAGGAGTCATCATCGGCGGTCAGGATACAGGCTATGAATGGGATCACGATGCATTAAAAGGAAAATACCGCGGCTGGAACGGTGCAACAGCAAATCATGATTACAACTGGCATGATGCCATCCACAGTACTGCTGGAAGCAATCCTTGTGGAGCAAATTCTCCTGAGCCCTGTGATGATCACAACCATGGCACACATACCATGGGAACTATGGTCGGTGATGATGAAAGTGGCAATCAAATCGGAGTATCTCCAGGAGCTAAATGGATCGCATGCAGGAATATGGATAAAGGAAATGGGACCTTATCTACCTATGTAGAGTGTTTTGAATGGTTTTTGGCTCCCTACCCTGTTGGTGGTACTCCGGCTCAAGGAGACCCATCCAAAGCTCCTCATGTAATCAATAATTCGTGGTCTTGCCCTCTGTCTGAAGGATGTGATGCTTCTAATTATTCGATTATGGAGCAAGCTCTGGAAAACTTAAGAAACTCTGGTGTAGTCATTGTAGTCTCAAATGGAAATGAAGGATCAGGATGTGAATCCACTTTCAATCCTGCAGCATTTTTTAAAAACAGCTTCTCAATAGGATCAACAACAAGTAGTGATGTCATATCGAGTTTCAGCAGCAGAGGTCCGGTCACCATTGATGGATCTAATAGACTCAAGCCCAATGTTGTGGCACCAGGATCTTCGGTAAGGTCATCAATAAGAAATAACAACTACGCAACTTATAGTGGTACAAGTATGGCAGGTCCTCATGTTGCAGGAACGGTGGCTTTAATGATTTCTGCCAATCCCAATCTTGCCGGTAAGGTGGAATTGATCGAAACCATTCTGGAGGAAACTGCAGTTTACATCAATTCTACCCAGACATGCGGAGCTCTCACACCTACTGACGTTCCCAATAATGTAATTGGCTACGGAAGGATTGACGCACTGGCAGCAGTCCAGCGAGCTTTGGATGAACTACATGTCCCTTTGATCAAAGTTGATCAATATGGCTATCCTGTATCAGGTATCAAAGTTGCAATCATATCAGATCCGCAGACTGGTTATAACAGCAGTGAAAGTTATGCTCCGCCTGCTACATTACATGTTAAAGATGCTAGCACACATATTTCTGTATTCTCCGGTAGTCCTACATCATGGTCATCGGGAGTTACCGATGCTTTGAGTGGAGATAAGGTGTGGTGGTTTGACTTTACTTCTTTCACTACACCAGGCACCTATTATATTTCAGATAACCTGGGAGAGCGATCGGAAGATTTTTTGATTGGCAACGATATATATGATCCGGTTTTAGATGCAGCATTTAAGACATTTTACCAACAACGATGTGGGGAAGCAAAGATGGCTGCACACATTCCTTCAGAATTTGCTGATGGAATATGTCATGCACAGGATGTAACCTGCGAATTCATCAATGATCCAGGCAATGCTACTTTGTTCAAGGATCTGTCCGGTGGATGGCATGATGCCGGAGACTACAATAAGTATGTCAACTTCGCATATGCCCCCGTTCTCGACCTATTGATGGCTTACGAGATGAATCCTGAAGCCTGGAATGACAATATGAATATCCCTGATAGTGGTAATGGAATTCCTGACTTGCTGGATGAAGTAAAGGTTGAAACGGATTGGTTGCTTAAAATGCAGGATACAGATGGTGGCATACATTGTGTTGTCGGCGTTTTAAATTATGTGACAGCAAGCCCTCCTTCTGCTGATGCAAATGATAGGTATTATGGTCCCAAAACGACGTCTGCATCTTTTTCAACTTCTGCTACCCTTGCATTTGCCGCAAGGCAGTTTAAGAAAATCAAATCAACCACAGCTCAAGCATATGCAACAACCCTCGAATCAGCTGCCATAAATGCTTATACCTGGGCCACTTCCAATCCGTCAGTGACCTACTACAATTCTGCTGCTAATCTTGCTGCTGGCGAACAGGAATTAGCTGCATATGACAGAGATATGAGACAACTGAGTGCTGCTATATTCCTTTATGGCCTCACAGAAAATTCTACTTATAAAACATATGTAGAAAGCAATTACACCAATGCCCATTTATTGGCGTGGAATTATGCTTATCCATTTGAAATGCATATCCAGCAAAGTTTATTGTTGTACGCTCACTTGCCAGGAGTTTCAACAATTGTAGCAGATGATATTATCGATACTTATAAAATGTCAGTTGAGACTGATAGTGAAAACATCCCTTCAATAACGGCTTCAACAGATGCTTACAGGGCATACATTAAATCAGCTGATATAGTATGGGGAAGCAACAGCATCAAATGTCAGAAAGGAAATATCTACCAGGCTTATTATCACTATAATTTAAATACTTCAAATGATGCCCTGGCAAGAACAGCTCAGGATGATTTCCTGCACTATATCCATGGTGTAAATCCTACGGGCCTTTCATACCTAACCAATATGGTTCAATACGGTGCTGACAATAGTGTAAATACATTATATCATGGCTGGTATACAGATGGAAGCACAATGTGGGATGATGTAAGATCATCAACCTATGGCCCTCCTGCAGGATTCCTAACAGGAGGCCCTAATCCAAGTTGGAGTCTTGACGATTGTTGCACATCTACTTGCAGCGGCCATTCAGATTGTGTGACATTAAACCCTCCTACCGGTCAACCTCCATTAAAATCTTACCTCGACTGGAATGCAAGCTGGCCTCAAAACTCCTGGGAGATAACTGAAAATTCTATTTCATACCAGGCAGCCTACCTTTTATTGCTTTCAAGCAGAGTCAATCTATCACAAGAGATCCCTGTCGGAACAGGAGCCATTAGAATTGATAACGCAGATCTTGAAATTACTACAATGGGAAATGGATTGATTCTTTCAAGTCCTGATAATACTCTATTCAGATTATCAGTAAACAATAGCGGTGAACTATTTTCAAGTTCGATTCCTGGTGCCGGAATGGAAAGCTCCATTTTACATGATGGAAGTTTTTACATATCAGAAAATACCAGAGGATTACTTATTAAATCACCTGACATGGCCATCTGGAGAATACGCATCAACAACTCCGGTCAGTTCTTTACTGAAACCCTTGGAGGGCTACCATCCGGATTAACAAGCCAGGGAGCTGGTGACCTTCAGGTAATTAATTCTGATCAAGGTATCATCTTAAAGGATGAAGACGGCAATTGTTTCATGCTGGAAGTAGATAATGCTGGAACCTTATTCAGTAAGGCAATAAGTTGCCCGGATTGAACAATTATTTCAATCTATCTGGGAGAGCGTAATTTATGGGCTTCGAAGGTTTCGCCACCAAATAATTTTTCATTAATTATCAAATTATGCCATACACGGTAATATCCTATTTATGGTGAACTCAATATGCCTATGATACGTATTGAAAATGTATGATTCTTACTTACATACCCCTTAAAATTATCTACGTATGGCAAGGCCAAAATCAAAAACTGAATTAATCTCTTTAAGCGAAAAAAACCACTCAAAATTATTTGAATTGATCGACCACCTTCCTGTTAAAGACCAGGATGCTGAATTTCCCCCCGGTACGATGAACAGGAATATCAGAGATGTCCTTGGGCACCTTCATCATTGGCATAAAATGTTACTGGAATGGTATTCTATCGGCATGTCAGGAAAGAGACCTGAAATGCCTGCAAAAGGCTACAGCTGGAAAGACACTCCCCTATTAAACCAATGGATCTGGGATCATTACAAGTGTACTTCGCTTAATGAAATGAAAGAGTTGTTCAATAATTCTCATAAGAAAGTAATGGATATCATACATATGCATTCAAATGAGGAGCTTTTCACAAAGAAAAAATATAAGTGGACTGGTTCTACATCATTGGGTGCCTATCTCATATCATCGACTTCAAGCCATTATGATTGGGCATATAAATTGATTAGGAAAGCAAGGAAAGCTATGTAGGACTTTTAGATTTATTTCTTTTGTTATTTCGATCACATGAGAATAGTTGATATCTGAGGATATTGTGCTGGTAATAAATTCTAAATATTATGGGTATAGGAACCAAAATTGGTCTTCTGATAATCCTTCTTCATTTGATTGTTGGATTTGGATATATGATTTACATGCTTTCACCCCGTAAAGGAGATAAAGAATCCAATAGCTTGGAAGAGGATAATAATCAATAACTTAACTATTATAAGGATTCAAATTGCTAATTGAGAACATTATAAGCTATTTCATGTATTAATAATAAATACATCTATTTCATATGTCCTCATTCAGATTTATAAACTACGTTTTTCTTATTTTTATAACAGTCCTTTATTCCTGCTCCTCGGAAATGGAAGGTCAATCAATAGCTACCAATCCAGATGAAGAAATCAACAGTAAAACCATCAGATTTCTGGCTCTTGGTGATTCCTATACAATAGGACAAGGAGTAGCTGAGGAATTGAGATGGCCAAATCAACTTGCTAAACTGCTTGAATCATATGAATATAAATTACTAGAAACCAATATAATAGCAAGAACAGGATGGACTACAGGCAATCTTATATCTGCCATTGAATCACAATCTCCAGATCCTCATGAACTTGTTTCTCTATTGATAGGTGTGAATAACCAGTATCAAGGCCAATCATTTGAGGTTTATCAAACCGAGTTAGTTACACTAATCGATAAAGCTATAAAACTTGCAGGATCAAAGGAACGAGTTTTTATGGTATCGATACCAGACTACGGAGTAACTCCATTTGGCCAAAGCAATAGTGAAAACATCGCAAAAGAATTGGATGCTTATAATGCATTTGCGAAAGAAAAGTGTGATGCTCTAGATATTCCATTTATTAATATTACAGAAATATCAAGAAGTCTCGGCAGCAGCGAAGGAGCCTTAGCTTCGGATCAGTTACATCCCAGTGGGCAACAATATACACTGTGGGTTGATGCCATACTTTCAGAAGTACTGGATATGCTTGAAAAATGATCATTTATTCCATTCCACAAGATTATTTTTTACCTTGAGTATTTCTTGAAAGAAAACATAATGTCCTTAAATCTTGCTTCACAACTCAGCCAACAATTCAGAGAAGTGTTTCTTGATGGCACATGGGTAGTCACCAATTATAAGACTGAACTTCAAGATGTGGGTTATGATGAGGCTTTCGCCAAATTTGCCAACCACAATACGATAGTAATGCTCACTTTCCACATCAATTACTATATCGAAGGAGTGCTTATAGCAATGACCAATGGATCTCTTGATATCAGGGATAAGTATAGTTATGACATGCCTCAAGAAATGGAAGCAAAGGATTGGATTAAATTAAAGGAATCATTCTTGAAGAATGCTGAACTTATGGCAGAAAAAATCTCAGGAATGTCTGACGAGGAAATTATGTCTCCCTTTGTTGATGAAAAGTATGGCAACAATTACAGAAATTTACATGCCTTAATTGAACATGGATTTTATCACCTGGGCCAATTGGTACTGATCAAGAAATTACTACGAGAAGATAAATAGTCTTCGCGTTTTAGGTTCTTGATTATCACAATTAACAGTGTAATTGATATCATCAAATTATAGCAATGACGAATGTAGTTTTAAGATCATTATTAAATAATCGACCATAATCATAAATGAAATTAAATCTGATTACATCAATCATCTTAATCATTATTTTGATCGCCTCATGTAAATCTAAATCCCCAGATCCATCTGCAGGAATAAAAGATGTAGATCTTATCTTTAAAGGAAAAGAGATTGCCATGAATGCTCAGGCATTTCTCGGCAAGAATCTAATGGCTGCAATACAATCAGGTGGTACTGAATATGCAATTTCTTTTTGTTCAGAGCGAGCAATTGAATTAACTGACAGTGTTGCCCAAGTATCTAATGCTGGAATAAGGAGGGTTTCTGATAAGAATAGAAATCCAATGAATAAAGCCTCCGGCTCAGAACTACAATACATTCAGGATGCTAAAAAGGCCTTAGCCGCAAGTGAGGTAATCAATCCCCAATTAGAGGTAATAGAGAATAAAACTTATGGCTACTACCCCATCCTGACCAATGATTTATGTATCCAATGTCATGGGAATAAAAGTACTGATATTACTGAGTCTACACTTGCTGAACTCAATAGATTGTATCCTGAAGATAAGGCTACAGGTTATGGAGTCAACGAATTGAGAGGAATATGGGTGGTTGAACTCGACAAAATCCGCAAGTAACAGATAATATCCTGATATAAAGTCTATAACACATTACAATATTTTGTACTATATTTAGCCTAAATCTAGCTGTAGTGTCAAGATGGGCAGAAAAATCTATAAGGTTTATGTCATAGAGTTATCTAAAAAAGTGTTTTCTGAAAATGCCAAATTCAGGAATCAAAACCCTCAATACAACGGAGTTCTGGAATGTCTTTATGTAGGTATGACCAGTAAGTCTCCTCAACAAAGATTCCTTCAACACAAAGAAGCCATTTTAAGCAAGAAAGGTAAAAAACTTTCTTCTTCAATTGTAAAGAAATATGGCCTTTTCCTACGACCTAGTCTTTATGCTCACCTGCCTGTTATGTCTAAGAAAGAAGCAATAAAAATGGAAGCAGATCTTGCTTCTACATTAAGGCGGAAAAGGTATGCAGTCTGGTATAATTAGTTAATTTCAATTCACTATGAGAAAAGTAATATTATATATTGCCGCCAGCCTGGATGGCTACATTGCTGATGTAAATGGAGGCGTTGAATGGCTGGAATCCATCCCAAATCCAGATAAAACCGATTATGGTTATCAGTCTTTTTACGACAACATTGAGGCTACCATTATGGGTTATGGCACCTTCCAGCAATTGATTGATTGGGATATACCTTTTCCCTACATTGGTAAAGACAACTATGTTGTCACCAGGAAATCATCCCCGCCAGTGCATCCACATGTAAGCTTCATTACGGAAGATCACCTGGAGAACATAAAGAAAATTAAACAACGTGAAGGAGGAAATATCTGGTTAATCGGTGGAAGTCAGTTGAATACATTTTTTCTGAATAATGATTTGATTGATACCATTCATATTTTTACCATGCCCATCATTCTCAATGATGGTTTTAAAATATTCAGTAAGCCATTTTCTTTAAAGAAACTAAAACTTACCTCAACAGAACGATATACAAATGGTGTAATCCGGAGTGTTTTCGATCTTAATCATTATTCGAACATAAGGTGATTTTTGAAATGACTTAAACAACATGCCCAAAAATTGCAGTTAACAACATTCCACTGCAACTATTGAATTTATTGTAAGTTTTGCTTTAAAAGCAACCAGATTTATGAAACCCATACTTACTTCACTCTTAATTATTATTGTAACAGTTACTTCTTTCTCTCAATCACTAATAAATAGTATTGATGATTACATTTCAACTTATGCTTTAACAGGTGACTTCAGTGGAAGTGTCTTGATCATTCAGAACAATACTACCCTTTTCAACAAAAGTTATGGTTTCTCGGACTATGAAAGAAAGACCCCCAACTCCTTTGAGACCAGGTATATGATTGGATCAATTTCAAAGCAATTTACTGCAGCAGCAATATTGCTTCTTGAAGAAGATGGTAAACTAAACATAACAGAAAGCCTGTCACTTTACTTTCCTGACAACCCCAATGTCAAGAGTGTTAAGATTGTCGATTTACTCACGCATCAATCAGGAGTTAGAGACATTTATGATATTCCAGGACTAATGGATAATCAGGAAATTAAAATCCAGGCTGTAGTCGACAAGCTTTTAGATATGCCCTTATACTTTGATCCAGGAACGAGATATCAATATTCAAATGGAGGATATGCCATACTTGCCCTCCTGATAGAGCAAATATCTGGGCAGTCATATGAGCAATTCCTCACCAAAAGGATCTTTGCTCCTCTGAAAATGCAGGATACCAGTCATGGTTCAACTCTTGAAGGATCAAATGCCAAAGGTTATGACCCAAAAGGTTACAATGGAGTTGAATTGGCTGTAATACGCAATCTGGAATTATTTAAAGGATCTGGATCACTTTCAAGTACCACTTCAGATATTCAGAAATGGATCGTAGCACTTAACATAGGAAACCTGCTTTCTCCTGAAAGCACTGAAAAGTTCTTTAAAAATTATGGGAATAGTTATGGCCTGGGGATTTCTGTTTATAAAATGTTTGACAAAGAAGTATTTGGTCACGATGGCAGAATTACCGGTTTCATTGGGGACTACCTTCATTACATTAAGGATGACCTGAGTATCATCATCTTGGGTAATATACAGACCGGGATAGTTGACTTTCTTAGGAGGGACATAGCTGCTATCATATTCGAGAAAGATTATGAAACCAAGGCTAAATCAGGAAATCCTATTCAATTAAATGAGAAACAAATCAATACACTGAAAGGCACATATGAATTCGGTCCCAACTTTAATGTATATCTTAAAATCATTAATGGCCTTCCAATGGTAAAAGCCAATGAGGGAAGCTATTCAGAGCTTATTCCTTTGCAAGATGGAAGGTTTTTTAACAGGACATTATATGCTTATATCAAATTTAATAATGACGAGTCAGATAATGTCTCAGAGATGTTATGGATCAACAATGATGGGAACACGTTCCCCGGCAAGAAAGTAAATTAATCATCTTTCTCCACATCCTTTTTGTTGGTAAAATGGACATCATTAAAAGGTTTTCAATTGGAAAAGGAACCTATTTGGTGAAGATTGATTAAAATTGGGTGTGAATGGAATTGAATCAACTCATAATAAATGTGCCCCTTATTGGGCCATTTTGATGATGGTCTTGTGTGTGGTCGGGGTATCAACTACATGGATAAAGTTAGGTTCATTTTGGAATGGTTACGTACTTGATATCACAGGGCCGACTTGGAATTACATTCTCTTTAGAAATCTCTTTACCAAATATCAAGACAACGCATGGACCAGGCTTTTTACACCTATCACAACTCTTATCATTTTTGTTTTAGTGCTCTATGGCATTGAAATACTTCAATATTTCGAAGTGTACGATTCTACTTATGATCCATGGGATTTTTTAGCCTACATTTCTTTATTGCTACCTCTTTTCCTCATTGATTATATTATTAGTTCCAAATCCAGACTATCTTCAAAGCATCAATGAAAAAGAGCTTTTCCAATTGGCACCTTTGGGTCATATGGTTACTATTTACAGTAACAGCTGTCATCGTCTTTTACCGTTCAGCAATATTATCCATGACCCATGATGAAAGTGCAACATGGATTTATCTTCAGGACAATACTATATTGCCGATTTTATTTCTGAAAGATGCCTGGGGTACAGCCAACAATCATTATCTCAATAGCTTACTCATTCAATGCTTTACAGCAATAATAGGAGATAAAGAATGGGTAGTCAGATTGCCCAACACCCTTTCATACTTACTGTACGGTTTTGCTTCGATATACTTAATTAAAAAAGTATTCATCACTCGAGGTGCACAATTAATGGTCGCCGGTTTTGTCTTTTTGAACGTATATCTAATAGATTTTTTCAGTCTTGCGAGAGGTTATGGAATGAGTATTTCTTTTCATATGTGTACACTGGTTTTTTTGTACTTATGGCTTAAAGGCAGGAAGCCTCTTCATCTGATTTATCTATATGCTTTTTTGACCTTGGCCGCATTGTCATTGTTTACCCACCTGATATTCTTTCCAGTCTATACGCTTATAATATTAGGGTATATATTTTGGTCTTACAGAAAAAGAGATATTCCATTTCAAAGTATTGAAATCTTCATTCCTTTAGCATCTACCTTTTTAATATTAGTTTTGGTTTATGTACCGTTTACTTCTTTATCCTCCAATGCTGAATTTTTATGGGGTACTTCTATGCTTGAAGAATCCTTTAAAGGGCTAATTAGGGATAGCCTACAAGCCAGGGAGTATTTGGGAGGTGAAACTTATGGGGTTCTGGGAGTGCTTCTTGGATCTTGTGTCCTTCTGGGAATTGTATTCCGACACAGATCCAATAAAGTGGATAAAACCATCAATAACTTCCACCTGGGTTTGTTCGCAGTCTTTATATTGATGATTGTCGTAATGATATTATCCAAGTGGATGCTGGGAACATTATATCCTGTCGAACGTAAATCAACCTTATATCTTCCTTTGGTGTTTTTATTGGTACCCTTTTCAATAGATCTTCTCAAAAACCATAGAGTCACATTTTTCATCGGTTGGATATTTTTCTTTTTATCACTTATGCATTTTCAGGACAAACTAGAAATTGATCGTACGAGAGAGTGGTATTACGATTACCAAACCAAAGATTTCATACAATCAATAGCTTCGGAAACCAATGGTGAAAAAGTGGATGTTGGAATGAACTGGACATTCTTCTGGTCTGCTGAGTATTATTTAATAACTGGCAACCACAACCATATCCAATCATTCAGTTACCCCGATGACCCCAGTGATATGCCGACCCATGATTACATGATCATTCATCATGAAGAATTCAAGCTATATGAAAATGATTATAAGATCCTTGAAGGCCCTAATATTTCACAAGTGAGCTTATTAAAGAAAAGACAATAGATTTTTAGATCATTCATCCATGAAGAATCATTACCAATCTGCAATTGTTGTTATTGTTACAAGATACCTTTCAGATTATGACAAAATTGAAAATCCTAAATTTTCTGGTTATCATATCTTCTCTCCTGCCATATCTTGAATGGGCAGGAGGAAATAGTGGGTTTTTATTTCAATTAGAAGCAGAAGTAATTCGAAAACTATTCACTTCTCCTTTGGATGCAATCCATCCATTCACTCTTATACCATTATTAGGTCAGGTGATGTTGTGTACTACCTTACTGGGAAGTAAAGTATCCAAGAAAACCACTTATGCCGCCATAGCCTTTCTTGCCTTATTAATTCTACTGATTTCATTCATTGGATTAATGAATGAAAATATTAAAGTGTTGATATCAACATTTCCATTCATTGCATTCAGTATATGGTCGGTTCTCGCACATAAGAAATATGATACTGCTTGCATGAATAATTGAAATTGAAAAAGGTGATGAAAGTCATTTGGGCTTGTGGCAGTAGAGCTTGACCACAAATCTTAAGTCTGGTAAATTGGTGAAATCGTGATGAAGTATATAACTTCCATATTGTTGATTTTTAATTTTAATATTATTCTTTTATCTCAGAACGAGGAAGGCCTAATTTCTAGAGAAGTTACCAAAGAATTCCGATTATACGATGATCCATCAACAGTGGAATATGAATACAGAAAGCTATATACCTATGATGGAAATGGTTTTTTATCTAAGCTTATTTCAGAGCAAAAAAGCCTTGAAAACAACTGGCAATGGCTTAAATCATGGGAAGATTCTTATATATATACCTCTAAAGGACAAATTCAAAAAAGCATAACAATAAGATTTAATGTTGATCAGTCTTTAAATAGTAAAATAACTACAACATATTTATGGAATGATAATCAACTTGTAGAAAGGACATACGATATTTATTGGAGTCTGGGTCATTTTGGATATTCAGAAAAAGAAGTATTCGATTCACATGGGCGCAAAAAGCAGAGGATATTTACTGATTACAATAATGAAGGAATTACAAGAGACTACATTTCCAATTATAGATATGATACAAATGGATGTCTAGAATTGATAGAAGACCTCCATTCAGAATATAGATTAAGTGATACACTTAAGAGCAGAGCGAAGCAAGTTTTTATTCAAGATGAATCCTGTCGACCAATACTTACAGAATATTGGACTTATAATTATAACACAGAGTTATTTGAATTAAAATTCACTGACAAATATGAATACAGGAAGGATCCTAAAGGGAACATCATTTATGAATCGTATTCTCAAAAAACGGAAGGAGTAGATGACGATTTTCAATTGATATATGAGGTTTTCAATACAGTGGATGAAAAAGGTAATGTTTTGTTAACTGAAGATATAAGGCAGGATTATAAAACAAGGGTGGAAATGGCCTATAACGATATGAGCCTGATGACTGAAATACGTTACTTCTTCTGGGATTTCCAGAATGAGGTTTGGATACCGGATTTTGAATCATATAGTAAATTTGATCAGGACTCCAATCTCATAGAAAATTACTTTTATTACAGTTTTGACACGATCACCAATACCTTCTTTGGAAGTACCCACAATATCATTCAATACAATGAAAATAACCAGAAGATTTATGAAGAACAACAACGAGAGAATCTTGCCAATCCCAATAATCCTATAATAGAGCACAACATTGCAAGGTATGATTATGAATGTAACGGAAGAAGTGTACGAAATACGAGCATGGAATTAATCTCAAAGCGAGGTTCTGAAACACTTTATTTTTATCATGACATTCCTTCCTGCTCTGATCTATTCTCTCAACAACAGGAATTAAATGTATTTCCAAATCCGGCTTCAGAGTACATCCATTTCACAATCAATGAGATCAATGAAGCAATTGCTGTCTCCATTTTCAATATAGATGGGGCATTGGTCTATCAATTTAATAATAGTTCTGGAGGGCTCATCTCAGCATGGATCAATAATTTAGAGAATGGAACTTATCTTATAAAAGCAGAAACCAGTAACAAGACATACTTAGGAAAATTTATTAAGATATAATCCTATACAACATTAAAACCACAGATCATGAGGTATATATTCCTGATCATAGTCTTCATCCACGCCATCATCCATCTCTTCGGCTTTATACAAGCTTTCGATCTGGGAGAATTAGAAGGTTTAAACATGGCAATTGGTCGGAATGGTGGTTTATTGTGGCTATCGGCTTCAATGCTCCTGTTGGTCATGGGCTTATTGAATATCCTGAAAGTCAATTGGTGGTGGATCATAGCTATAGTTTCTGTTATCCTATCTCAAGTATTAATTGTAATGTATTGGGCTGACGCTAAATATGGCACCGTACCTAATATCATCATTCTCCTTATTGCTTGTACTTATGCCGGAGGGTATTTTTTCCACAATAAAATCAAAAAAGAAAAGCTAGCCCTTAGAAGTCATTTCAACACCTTAAATGAAATACAGTGGGATGATAAAAGTTATGAAAGCTTACCTATATCCATCAAAAAATGGTTGTCTCATTCTGGTGTTAAAGGAAGAAAACCCATTCTAGGTGCCCATGTGAAACAAGAAGTATCACTTAAAATGAAGCCGGACCAGAAAGAATGGATAAAAGGAAGAGCCAAACAAATTTTCACTACTTCCCCACCCTCATTTATATGGACTGTGAATCTTAAAATGAAGCTATTCTTTAAAATTGTAGGAAGAGATCGTTTCATCAATGGGCAAGGATCCATGCTTATTAAATTATTATCTCTAATCTCTATCGTAAATGTGAAGGATAATCCCAGGATTAATGAAGCTGCCCTTCAACGATACTTGTCAGAAATGGTATTGTTTCCAACAGCTATGCTAAGCGACAATATATCGTGGTCACCTGTAGATGATTATTCTGCTGATGCGACAATCGAGGTTAATGGAACAAGTGGAAAAGGAACATTCTATTTTGACGAAGCTTACAATTTCGAAAGATTTGAAGCCATGAGATTTAAAGATGTTGATGAGTCTGCAGAACGGATACCGTGGATTGTTTCAGCACTTGATCATAAGGAAATCAATGGTATCATCGTACCTGTCAATTATAAAGTGGAATGGGAAATTGATGGCCAGAAATGGAAGTGGCTGGAGATGCAGATTTCCGACATTCAATATATTGATCATATTCCTGAAGAAGTGCTTAAATGACTCATTATCTATTGACTATGAGATTGCGTAAGGGCGTTTACGCCACCATGCCAGGATACTAATAATTGCAACTGCAACCACCGAAATATAAACCCAGGTTGGTATTGGAATAGGATCTCCGGCAGCATAGGAATGTAATCCTGACAAGTAATAATTCACTCCAAAATATGTCATTATCACAGAGGCCCACCCAAATAAGGTAGCCAGATTGTAACTGTAGAGATTATAAATCTTAGGAATGATTCTCATGTGAAGTATAAATGCATAAACTAAGATGGTAACAAGTGCCCATGTTTCCTTTGCATCCCATCCCCAATATCTACCCCAGGATTCATTGGCCCAGACACCTCCTAAATAGGTGCCAATGCTTATCATAATTAATCCTCCCATCAGCGTCAATTCACTTATGTGGGTCATTTCTCTAATAATTCTTGTAATTCTGTCCTTATTCTGATCTGTAAAGAATATCATCAATATTAAATTGATTAACCCTATAATGGCCCCCAGCATTAAGAATCCATAACTGCCTGCAATTAAAGAAACATGAATGGTTAGCCAATACGATCTTAGTACAGGAACAAGAGGCGTGATCTCAGGATCGAGATAACTCAGCATCGCCACCAATAATATTGTTCCTGCCAATATCATAGTAGCTGCCAATCCTCCATATGATTTTCGGGTAAATATCAGACCGGCAAGCGTAGTTGTCCAGGCGATATAGATCATGGATTCATACCCATTGCTCCATGGAGCTCTACCTGACACATACCACCTCATACCTAAACCACATGTATGGAATATAAATCCTCCAATAGCCAACCAAAACAATACCTGATAAAACTTATTAAATGAGGCATCCGGACGAAAAACAGATAGGAATAATAAAACTAAAAAACCAAGCCCCAAAACAGAATAATAAAGTGACAAACGACTGAAAACATTAAGGTTATTTAAGAAAATCTCTGTCTTTACTTCTGTGCTGGAAGGCATCACTTCCAATCCATGTTTTTGCTGATAAGCTGATAATTCGGATAGTATCTGATCAGGAAGACTCCAATCATTACTGTGCAAAGATTTGTGTAATTCTGATTGATAAGATGAAAAAAACTTTTCGGCTACTACGGAATGTGATTGTCCTGTCCCATGCCCTGCGTCAGACGAAACCCAAGTATTATTTGGATCATTTTCTATGGGTATAACCCTGAATATTCGCCCTGAATAAATCATACTCGCGATGTTTACACGTTCATCTATCTTCATCAGATCCTTTTCCAGCATACCTCGATCTATGGGTTGTAAGCTGTAAGCCCTCCGCACTTCTTCCTGTAGTTTATATTTTCCTGTACGGTCAAAGAAATCTTTATAAGCAACGAGGTCCCCTTCACCTACTCCAATCATCTCTTGTATCTTTTTATTCTTGGACAACTTTATCAATGAAACACCTCTCCAGGTTTCATTATCAGCAAACATTGAAAGGACTACTTGATCTGCGTTCATATTAAGTAAAGATTCCTTTCTTGACATCTTTCTTAACAATTCACGACTTAGCGTATGAATGGGCTTCATCCTGCCTCTATGATCCTGAACTACCATTTGTGAAAATAATCCAGCATGTGATTGACTGACTCCATTAACCTGGGGGTTAATTACTTTCTGCCCATTAAGATTTATATTAAAAAGGAACAATACTAATATGGCCAATTGCCCCGCCTTGTTTACCTTCCTTGACACTTGCTGGAACCTACTTCTATGATCAAAGAAAATCCATAACATCCCGATAGTTAACAATCCGTATCCGATGTATGAGACCCATGTACCCCAAAAATCATGATTCACACTTAGATACGTGCCTTTCTCATCTTTATCAAAAGAGGATTGAAAAAATCTATACCCTCCGTATGTAAGGATGTTATTCATATATATTCTGTAATCTTTTTTAATGTCATTTCGAGGGTCTACTAATTGCACTTCACTAGCATATGATGCCGCACTGTTCGTGCCTGGATATTTTTCCATGATAAAATCATATAACCTTATATAAAAAGGTAAATCAATATATTTTGCTCCATAGGACATAGATAATTTTATGTCTTCATGAGTTATAGTAACAGGTCTTCCAGGTAATCCTTTTTGTCCATAAACTATGGTTTCTTCTTTTGAGCCATTTATCGATACAGACATGACCAAACCAGCAACACTTTCATTTTTAAGTTTTGGTGCCTCACTCATGATCATTAATTTACCTGCAGGCTTAAAGTCATCAAATACAATCTTTGATGACCCTATTGAATATAAAGACCTCAGCATCAAAGTATGATACTCAGCTCCCGGCATCAAGGTATCTAATTGCTGATTGGCCATCAACATCTGGGTAATAGGCTGGTCTGTCTTTATACCTAACTGCTTGTTTTTATATGTAATATTGATGGCACCTGGTATATAAGTTTCAGAAAAATTAAAATTGAGGTTATTAATACGTTTTCTGTCTCCCTGAGATAATATATACTTTTCTCTCCCTCCCATTCCAGCCATAACCATTTGAATAATTGGGATGCCATCTGGATCTGATTCTATAACCTGTTGAGGATTGGGAATGAAATTAACTAATTCAACATCTATCAGATCATTGCCTAGTAAATAAGATTCTCTAAATTCATTTTTTCCGAGACTGGCAAAAAACACCGACTCATCGAAAGCAAAAAGTTCACTTTCTTTTTCTACTTCAAATTTCAAATACGTATCTGAAGATAAAAACCTATTGGAAGTATCATCTTCGCGTATGTGCATCATCCCTTCATACCCAAAATATCTGGTAATTCCAGCTCCCAAAATGATTATGATCATAGCTGAATGGAATAGAAGAAGGGCCCATTTCTTTTGTCCTATCATCCTAAATCTAATAATATTAAAAACCAGGGTCCCACAAAAGAGAAACAGCAGTAATTCAAACCACCATGATTTATAAACCAGTTTTTGAGCAGAACTCGTACCGTAATCATTTTCAATAAATGTTGCTATACCTATAGAAGCAGCAAAGACTAAAAGGTATAATCCTGCTGCCCTGGTATTAAAAACCTTTTCACCAACTTTTGAAATCAATCGTCCAAATTTCTTAAAATCCATACCTATTGCATCTTTAATACAACTCCATCTTCTATGATGATGTCATATCTATATCCGGCACCAAAATCTACATCTGTTTTTAATATTCCTTTCATGGTTACAACATGACCTTCAGGTACCATTATATCAGCAGTTACTACCATGTCATAATCATTTTGAGTTCCATCTTGAAGGTGAATCCAATTACGTCCCATTATATTAGGATTGATCTTTACACACTTACCGGAAACCTGAATTTCCTTACCTGTATATTTATCTGGATTTTTAACT
Organism: Saprospiraceae bacterium; assembly: GCA_013002995.1. Taxonomy (GTDB): domain Bacteria; phylum Bacteroidota; class Bacteroidia; order Chitinophagales; family Saprospiraceae; genus JABDLO01. The sequence continues at coordinate 25,549 of JABDLO010000146.1, forward strand.
ATTTCTGCAATAGGAACTGACCCCTCAACTACAACTCTTTCTGTTGGTTCAGAATTTGATTCCTTTGTTTCTGAAACACCTGCATTTGTTACTTGATTTGAATTATTTCCATGATCTAAAGGTACAATCCTGGAAACAAGAAATATTTTATCGAATATTCTATTGTGCTCTTTACTTTCGAAGTTGGTTTTTAATAGGCCTCCTTTATAAAAATAAGTTTGACCTTCAACAACCTCTTGTTTAGATGTCGCTATCCAATAATTATTCTCCCCCTCTTCAACTCTTACATACACATACCTCTGAGCGGGTAATATTTCAATCGCTTTTACGGTGTGCATATCAGATTGATCGGTTGATATAGGTCTATTGTCAGGTTCAGAATTGTTCTTATTATCTGAAAAAATACCTGTAGATTGAATAGGCACTGTTTTACCTTTTTCGGATTCAGTAACAGATTGAATGACCTTGGGCGAGTCATTACATCCAATATTTATTATTACGAAAAAGCAAATAAATGATCTTAATATGTGGCTCATCTTTTATTAAATCTTTTAATCAATTTGGTATTAATCCTAATGTTTCGTTCTTCTTCTCTTAATGACATTTCTCCTAAGAGACTAAATCTAAGAGATTTATTTATTCTTAACGACAACGATGTTCCAAAGTATTGTTGCAAATTACTTACTTCACTCGAAAAGTAACTGTATTGGGCTCTTCTGTAAGAAAAATCACCGTTGAGTTTACGGTCGATGAGAGATCTGCTATGCCTAATCGAAAAGATATTACTAGTTAAATAATTGGATTCATTATGGTTATAGTTCATTGATAACCTCCCTCCTATTCCAGGTAGTCTGGAATGGCTCAAAAAACCATTAATATTCGTGGAGGCATTTTGATTGTCATTCTGGAATCTACTTGCAAAGCTTATTCCGCCATTTATATATCTGAGCGGAGAAACAGCTATTCTTAATCTTAAGCCTTGTCTGGCTATATCATCTGCTAAGAGATTTTCAATGTCTGTTCTGAGGGTTTCATAATAAATGATTCTACGTCTTGAATCATAAGAAATTGTTGCATTAACTTTGCGACTGAATTTATAGTTTAAGGAAATAAACAAATTGGTCAATCTAGGGTCGGTAGTCGAATTGCCATTAACCTTACGGTAAAGATCAACCTCTAAAGAACTGAATAATCTCAATTTTTTTAAAAGAGAACTGGAGTGTTGAACATATGCATACCTACGATCTATAGCTCCTCTATTTCTCTGTTCCAATAATCCAAGAGTAGATAGAGAATAGATGCTTCCGTGAGTTTCAAAACCTAGATAACCTCCATACTCAAATAAATCACTGTTAAAACCAAAAGTTCTAATATCCGGTCTGAAACCAAGGATTGCACCAGTGTATAACTTTCCCCAATATTTTTCAGCTTGTAGTCCATCTATCGGCCCAATTGAAGAAGCCTTTCTATTAATTTTACGTCCTGCAAAGATCTTTAATGATGAATCAGGAGTAAAGGATATTGCCAAATTGTATACATTAAAAAATGAAGTCTTATAGTCAGAGGTTACTTCCCTCTGTAAATAATTTTTCCGGTAATTGATATATGACTCGATTGAAAATGGAGACCCAGAAATATTATCCATATTGAGAGACATTCTCAACATGGTTCTATGCAGTCCTTCATTGTCTTGATTGGACAAATTGCTATAACTAGCTGCTGATATGCGTGCATTGATGGCTTCTTTATATCGTTGGATGGTCTGCTGATCTGCATCTGGCTCTTCTTCAAGAATTTCAACAATCAATGGTTCAACTTCAGTAGCAATATCTTCGATTTCTTTCTGTTTTTCATCTTGTATAAATTGTTGAAAGTATACCTTATCGTTTTTAGAAGAAACGCAACTGTCAATTGCAGAACAAACACACGAAGTAGATGATTTCTTTTCAACCAAGAGGCAAGGTGTGAACTGACTCCCTACTTTCTTGAATAGTGTATCACCCAGATTAATCAATTCAGTATCATCAAATCTTACATAAACATTTGAAGAAGCGATAAAAGTTATTAACCCTTCCTGCGTTTCAGATTGTGATGAAACAAAAACAGACCAAAACATTAATATGTAGGTGAACGCTTGTTTCATTAATTTTCTCCATTTGGGTGACACATAAAGCAAGCATTGCTTTCATACTGATATCCTGGAACCTCACTGTGATCATCATCAACTTGAGTTTGATTATTATGTTCGTGACAGTCTATACAGCTAAACAATGCGTAATTCCCAGTATTAAAATGACAATCCATACATGTATTCCATTCATCACGGTGCTTGCCACTATAGATAGGGAAATACATAGCATCATGATCAAATGTTGATGGTATCCACGCCCCTTCATTATGACATTGAATGCAATCTGTAGGGAACATTGCACTCTGATGATCAGGATCTGTGGTCGCATTAAAATCATCCAGGTGACAGCCAACACAATCTGTAGGTGTATTCTCATATCCTTCACTATGACACGATAGACAATCTCCTGATATGATTGCATGTGCTCCATTAAATGGCCAGATGTTATTGTGGTCAAAACTCGATGGTATCCACGCTCCTTCATCATGACACTCCGTACAGTCCATTGGGAATCCGGCCAATTCATGATCAGGATCCGTGGTTGTATTAAAATCATTTAAATGACAGCCGACACAATCTGTAGGTGTATTCTCATATCCTTCACTATGACACGATAGACAATCTCCTGATATGATTGCATGTGCTCCATTCAATGGCCAGATGTTATTATGGTCAAAACTCGATGGTATCCACGCTCCTTCATCATGACACTCCGTACAGTCCATTGGGAATCCGGCCAATTCGTGATCAGGATCTGTAGTTGCATTAAAATCATCCAGGTGACAGCCAACACAATCTGTAGGTGTATTCTCATATCCTTCACTATGACACGATAGACATTCTCCCGATAATGAAGCATGTGCTCCATTCAATGGCCAGATGTTATTATGGTCAAAACTCGATGGTATCCACGCTCCTTCATCATGACACTCGGTACAGTCTGTTGGGAATCCGGCCAATTCATGATCAGGGTCTGTGGTCGCATTAAAATCATCTAAATGACAGCCGACACAATCAGTCGGAGTGTTCTCATATCCTTCACTATGACACGATAGACATTCTCCCGATAATGAAGCATGTGCTCCATTCAATGGCCAGATGTTATTGTGGTCAAAACTCGAAGGTATCCACGCTCCTTCATCATGACACTCCGTACAGTCCATTGGGAATCCGGCCATTTCGTGATCAGGATCTGTAGTTGCATTAAAATCATCCAGGTGACAGCCGACACAATCTGTAGGTGTATT
>JABDLO010000195.1 GCA_013002995.1 Saprospiraceae bacterium
TTTATTCACTTTGAGCCCAATGGCAATCGCTGGTTATTAGATAGATGGACTAGTTACATCTTTTACGAATCTGATCAGGGTTGGTTGACTTTTGCCCCTGAAGAGCATGGCGCGGGTAGTGGGAATTACACTGCTTTTTTTACCCATCCCATGACCGGAGATTTCTGGCTGGCCTCTGCAAACGGAATTTCAAGGTATGACGGGCAGCAATGGCATATCTTCAAACCAACTGATTTGGGGAAAAGCACAGATTATGTCACCGACATGGTCGTTGATGCCGGTGGTATAGTTTGGGCAGTGACCTACCAGGCCTTATATAAAATAGAAAACAATCAACTAGAAATATTTATTGAAGAAATCCCGGAAATCCCTCTCGATCTGTTTCGCAGCCTGGCCATTGACGGGGCCAACAGCCTATGGGTCGGGCTACATGATGCTATCGCACGTTTTGAAAATCAAAGCTGGACCATTTTTGATCAAAGCAATTCAGGCGTTCCAAATGGAGTAATTGGAGAGCTCGAATTTGACGATTGGGGCAATTTGTGGATTGGAAGCCAGCAAGGAGGACTGGCAGTTTATAACCATTCAGGGTTACCGGCTTACCTTTCTGATGACCTGCATGAAAACTCGCAAGATTCGTTGATTTCTGATATCGACCCTGAATTTGAAGTTTTTCCAAATCCGGTATCCCGGACCAATCATCTGAAAGTCCGTGTACCCGGGAGTTTCAACCTGGACAACACCTACGAATATAAGCTTTTCAATTCGTTAGGGCAATTGGTAATTACAGGGAGTATCGACAGTCATTGGCTATTGATCCCATTACAAGGGGTTGAAGCAGCAGGGACTTATGTTCTGCAGATCCGGAATGACAAGGATTCATTTTCCACCAAAGTAATTATCCACTGACACGGAGCTTTTTTGCCTTCAGTTTTTATCAACGTGCAAAACTGCCTGGGTGATGATTACTTCAAATTCACCTTCAAGGTCTGCCAGATCAAGGTCGATATTTAATGCTTTCATATCAAGAGGAAAAACAAGCCCCAACAAACAGGAGACTTCTCCGACATCGTCAACATGGTGCAACTCCCCATTGCCATCAATGGCGGTTCTGGAACCTTTGATGGTAAGCAATCCTTCCACTTTAAATGTCTGTGGACGTTGAATCTGAGTATTAATATAATCCATACCCAGTTTACCTTTAAAAATAACTTCCGTGGAGTTGAATTTCAGGATTTCATTTATGGTATCCACATTGGTATTCAAGGAACTAAGCGGAAAGCGTAAAAGGATTTCTGCGGTTTCATAATCCAGGACGATATTCAGTGCCATCGTTTTAGCTATCATTAATTCCTTTTGGTACGAACCTATAATTTGCAGCTTGGCATCCCTGGAATAATAGATATTATTTTGAGCAAAGCCAGATGCTAAGGTCAGGAATAAGACACTTAAAACAGGTAAAATTTTCTTCATAATCTCATCTTTTTAAAGTTTATCAATACTCCTTTTAAGGTACGACCATTAAGGATCACAATTAATGATTTTTATCATATTCAACTTTTAATCATGGTTGACATAAACTCGTTGAGTTATTATTTAAAAAACCTGACTTGAAATATTATAATAATTTCAAGCCAGGTTTTACGTCACCTTTAGTCAAACGATTAATCCAAAGATAATTTCAAGCTTAGTTTCCGCTATCAAAAATCAGGTTTCCATCTTCGTCAAAAACAATCCGGATACAATCAGATAAGCGTAAGAAGTAATTGCTGTTAAAGGTTTGCATAGCAAATTCTATGGTCTCGTCGGGATAATTTGTTTCAACATAATCCTGGATCAATTGAGGCAGATCATTAATCGATATACCTGTTCCACCCCAACATGGCCCTTCCTCATTCCCTTGGTTATTGTTTCCTCCTCCACCATTACCGCCCATGCCTCCGTGTTGACCGCCTGCACCACCTTGGTGGCCGCCCATGCCTCCTCCTCCACAATGCCAGCTGTTATCGCCAAAATCCATATGGTCATGTTGATGCATACCATCACCCTGACCGTGTGGAAATTCACATTCTTGCAAAAATTCTCCGTCGGGATGGAAAAACAGGATTAGGCCGCTATCCAACTCAACAAATAATTTACCGCTCGGCTTTAAAATAACAGTCTGTATTCCTTCACCAGGGTAATTATCATTAATATAATTCACGATATCCAGCGGAAGTGCATCAATATCCAAAGTATCTCCGGTCATACAATAATATCCGCTGTTATGGTGATTGCCCCCATCATCATGCATTCCACCATGATTTAGATGATGGCCATCATTATCAAAGAAAATACAAAAGCCATTTTCCAGCATGACTTCATAACCTATGTTTGGAGCATAATAAACCAATTCAATCCCGATAGGAGCATGCCAGTCTTTCACATAATTATTGATTGGCTGTGGAACATTGTCCACTTCTACTAATTCAATAGTTTCCGAAGCAGTGATTTGTCCGATAAGCAACTCTTC
>JABDLO010000149.1 GCA_013002995.1 Saprospiraceae bacterium
GATCATGAAGTTATTAAAGACATTAGGTACAGGTTTTTTAGAATGATATCGCCCCAACCCAAACTTCTTAGGTTTATTTTTAGGACAGTTTTCAAGCAGGAGTCTTTTATTGCCGATCTGATTGCTCAAAGAGATTGATCTAATTGTCAATTAATAGCTATTTCATGTCACAAAAACCTTAGTATTCATTTTTCTTTACATGAATTTAATCCAACCATATCAAAACAGATGGGCTGAAGATTTTATTAAAATCAGTATGGTCATTATGTCTGCATTAGCTCCACTTGATATTTATATAGAACATGTTGGTAGTACTGCAGTTAGAGGTTTGGCAGGCAAACCCATCATAGATATAGATGTCGCATTCCATGGCGAAGTGAATTTTGATGAGATAAATAAACGCTTGATCAAAATAGGATATCATCATGTAGGAGACCAGGGAATAAAAGGAAGAGAAGTTTTTAAAAGAGATATCAAAGAAAATCAACACCCTATTCTGGACAGCATCTCTCATCACTTATATGTATGCCCTTCTCACAGTGAAGAACTAAAAAGGCACCTTAATTTTCGGGATCACCTTAGGGAAAATGCTTCTTCAAGAATGGAATACGAAAGATTAAAACTAGCATTAGCTGACGAAGCCAAGCAAGACAAAAAGAAATATGCTCAATTAAAAGAATCCATGGCAAAGGAATTTATTGAATCTTTATTGAGTATTGAAGATACCGAATGAGTAGAATTTGAACCAGAAATAAAAAATAATTCTTTTGTACCTTCCATAAAATAACCAGCTAGCCCTTATGAATTACATATTTTCTTTTTTCATTCTCTTGTTATTTATTAATCCTATTACATCACAATCTGAGAAATATAAAGGCCCTATTATTGACGTCCATATCCATGCATTTGATCAGGAACGAAATGCTATGTTTTTTGGGATGACTCATCCACCTACATTAAGAGGAGAGACTTATAAAGGGGTGGTTTCTGCAGAAGAACAAAGGATCAAGACCTTTCAGATGATGGAGAAACATAATATCGTAAAAGCAGTAGTTGCTGGAGGAACCTTATGGTATGATCATCATCCTGAGAAGATTCTTATCGGAGAGCAAGGAGATGTTAAACGGTTGCGTTCACTTCATGCTCAAGGCAAATTGCATGCACTCAGTGAATTGTCTCCTTTTTATGCTGGAATGAAAGCTGATAACCCGATGATGTCGCCTTACTATTCGCTGGCGGAAGAATTACAGATTCCGGTCGGGTTTCACATCCTTCCGGGTGGTCCGAATGGAGGAATCTATACCGTAGGTATGAAAAAGATGAGAGCATACAATGCCAACCCTTTGCAAATGGAAGATGTTTTGGTTAAATATCCCCGTATGAAGGTTTACATCATGCATGGTGGCTGGCCGTATTTAGAGGATATGAAGGCATTGATGTATGCCCATCCTCAGGTATATGTTGATATAGCCGTGATCAATTGGATCATTCCTGAAAAGGAATTCCATAACTTTCTGAAAGGATTGGTCGACGCCGGATTTGGTAAACGGATCATGTTTGGTAGTGATCAGATGACATGGCCTCAGACCATTGAAATTGGAATAAACGCTGTTAACAATGCTGATTTTTTGACATTGAATCAAAAGGAAGATATCTTTTATAACAATGCAGCTCAGTTTTTTGGGTTGAGTGATGAGGAAATAAAAGTGCATAAAGGAATGTGAAAGACTTACATTTGTGGAAGTAAAACAAAGAAAAACTTCTAAACACCCATATGGATCAAACTTCCATCAGTCTCAATAAATACATCAGTAGTACAGGTATCTGCTCCCGGCGAGAAGCTGATAAATGGATTGAAGCTGGTCGAGTGTCCATCAACGGTAGGAAAGCCGTAAAAGGAAATAGGGTAGAACCAGGAGATAAAGTGGCCATTGATGGGAAGTCCTTGAGATCTAAGGAGAAATCTGTTTATCTTCTTTTTCATAAACCTCCGGGAATCACTTCTACGACTGATCGAAGAGACAAGGACAATATCATTGATTTTATCAAATACAAAAAGAGAATCTTTCCGGTCGGACGGTTGGATAAGGCTTCTTCTGGTTTAATTATTATGACCAATGATGGAGATATGGTCAATAAAATCCTCAGAAAAGAAAACCAACACGAAAAAGAATACATCGTAAAGGTAAGTAAGCCCATCTCTTCTTCATTTCTTAGTAGAATGTCTAAACCAATCCCTATGTTGGGTACGAGAACCATTCCTGCCACTGTAACCCAGATTAATGCTCATGTATTCAGCATTATACTCATTCAGGGATTGAATAGGCAGATCCGCCGCATGGTTGAATATTGTGGAGATAAAGTGGTCAGCTTGAAGAGGATCAGGATCATGCATCTTGAATTGGGTGATCTAAGACCTGGGAAATGGAGGCCATTAAACGATAAGGAGTTAAATGAGCTTCTAATAAGAATTGGTGATAAAAAAAGGTAAGCGTTATTTTCAATTCCTCTTTTAGATAAATAACTAATCCAGTCTGTTGACATTTAGAATCATTCATATATTCGTATCTTTAATATATAAAATCAATTTAGACAGTTGAAAAAATCTATTTCTGTAGTTATTCCGGCTTATAATGAAGAGGGTAATGTAGCTGAATTACATCGCGAAATCCTTGATGTATGTCAACGGATAGCCTACGAATACGAGATCATTTTCATTGATGATGCTTCCAGTGATGGAACCTCATCAGAATTGAAAAAATTAAGTCCTGTTAAAATCATTCAGTTCAGGAAAAACTTCGGACAAACACAGGCTTTTGATGCAGGAATCAAAATGGCAAAGCATGATTTAATTGTCACTATGGATGGAGATGGTCAAAATGATCCTTCTGATATTCCTGGGATGATCAAATTGATGGATGAGGAAGGTTATGATGTGGTGTCAGGCTGGAGAAAAAATAGAAAGGATAACTTCAGTAAGAGATTCATGTCAAGAGTTGCAAATTTGCTGAGACGGTTGTTGATCAACGATGGAATTCAAGATAGTGGGTGTAGCTTGAAAGTTTATAAAAGAGAATGCTTCAAGGATGTTTCTCTGTATGGTGAAATGCATCGATTTATCCCAGCACTACTTAAAATTAAAGGATATAAAATTGGTGAGAAAGTAGTAAATCACCGTCCTAGACTTCATGGAACATCTAAATATTCCTGGAAGAGGGGGTTAAAAGGATTTATTGATATGATTTCGATATGGTATTGGAAGAAATATGCAGTTCGACCCCTGCACATATTGGGAAGCCTTGGGATGTTTATTGTTGGATTTGGAATCATAAGTGCTATAATTACAATCATTGAGTTTTTAAGAGGGCAAGATTTATCTGACACCATCTGGCCACTATTTACCCTTTTCTCAATATTTATTGGGATGCAAATATTTATTACCGGTTTAATAGCGGACATGATGAATAAGACCTATTATGAAAATCGAAATGAAGTTCCATATTCCATTTTACAGGTAATTGATTCAGAAAAAGAACAGGTTGAGTGAGAATCCTGATAATCAACTTTGAATACCCACCTATAGGTGGAGGTGCAAGTCCTGTATGTGAACAGATTGCATCCTATCTCTACCAGCGTGGTCATTCCATAAGCGTGGTCACAATGGCATATGGAAATCTCCCGGCATTCGAAGAAAGGAACGGCATATTTATATTCAGAATCGAATCTGGTAGGCGACAACCCAATATGTCCAGGATGTCAGAACACTTGAAATACTTATACTTTGCCAGGAAATTTTTATTGAACCATCTGACAGAACACAGATATGATGTAACCCATTGTCACTTTTTTATTTCTTCAGGTATTCTGGCAAGATGGGTATGGCATCGCTTTAAAATACCTTACATCGTAACGCCTCATGGAAGTGATCTTCCTGGTTACAATCCCGATCACTTTAAATTGATGCATGTCTTTACACCGCCTGTCATCAGAAAAATTATTGCTAACTGTCAATACATTGTTTCACCTTCTCATTTTCTCAAAGACCTGGTTACACCATTTATCCGAAAGAACCATAACAAGCTCCAGGTAATCCCCAATGGAATTGTGATGCCAGATCATCATGAAAAAGAAAAGAAAAAGATCATCCTGTCCACAGGGAGATTATTAAGAAGAAAAGGATTTCATACATTGGTATCTGCTGTAAAAAATCAAGATTTACATTATGAGTTGCACATCGCTGGAGATGGGCCTATGAAGAAGGAACTCGAGCAATTGGCTACGGATTCTAAAACCAGGATTGTATTTCATGGCTGGCTGGATAATAAGTCTACAGAATATAAAGAACTTCTGGAAGAAGCCTCTATCTATTGCCTGGTTTCTAAATTTGAAAATGCCCCTGTATCCATATTGGAGGCCATGGCTCACGGTTGTGCCATTATTACTTCCGATGGTACAGGATGTGCAGAGATGGTGGGTGATTCAGGTATCCAGGTTCCGGCTGAGGATCCTTTGACTTTAAAGATTGCCATCAATAACCTTATCAATGATGAAAATAGTATAGGTAAATTAGGCAAGAAAGCTATGAAGAGGGTGAATGAAAAGTTTACCTGGGAACGGATATCTGAAGAATATGAAGAAATATTAATAAGAGCATGTCAGGAGTAAATTCAAAAATGAAAAAGGATACCCTGGAAACACTTTTAATCCGTGTTCCGGTGGCGATTTTTTCGTTTATGTATTCTATATTTTTAATTAGAATGCTAGGGCCTGAAGGCAATGGGCTCTATTCCTTTATAATGGCCGGAATAGGATTGTCGATATTGGTATTTGGTCTTGATGCAAAGAAAAGCACCCTTTATCATATTGTAAGGGAAGAGTACAACACAGAAAAAGTGATAGGATTTACCTTTAAGCTTGGAGGATTGAGCACTATCATAGTTGTGATAATACTTACAGTTTTATATTTATTACAAAATCCAGTTTCCTTTTTTTTCATTCCTGAAGAGTATTTTTACCTATTCTACGTTCTTTTTTTTATTGGAAGTTTTATCTGCCAGCACTTCACAGAATTATTTTCCAGTATCATTATGGGACATAAAGCTTTCAGGAATTACAACCTGTTTATGTTTTTTACGTCTTTGTTACAGGTTTTGTTTTATGGCATGGGTTATCTCATGGTTACCAGGATCGGGGAAGAACGGAATTTTCGGTTATTATTTTTGTTTATCCTAGGAATCCAATTGCTGATACTGCTGACTTCATGGATACTCTATCGTAAGACTTTTAAAGGAAGGGTAAATTACAAAGCTGATGCAATAAGACCCAGTTATTTAAGATATGCAAGGCTAAGTTATGCCGACCAGATTGGTCATTTTCTCAATAAACGGGTTGATATATGGTTCATTGAGGTGTTTTCAGGACTAAAGAGTCTTGGCATTTACGCACTTGCTAGCCAGATGACCAATTTTTTATTGTTGTTCGCAGCTCCGGTTGAAGAGGTGCTTAAGCCATACCTGATAGGAATGGACAGAGTGGAAGGAAATAAGGTGTTTACACAATATTTCCGGTTGATTTTTTACTTGATTTCTGGAATGGCGCTTGGGTTGTTTTTAGTTGGCCCCTGGTTGATTCCAACATTTTTTGGAGAGGACTTTTCCGCTGCAGTTGTACCCTTGAAGATTCTTGCTGTAGGGGTTGTATTTGTCAATCTGAAAAGGATGATGATTAATTACAATAAAGCCTTTAATGATCTGAAGATCAATATTTGGGCACAATGGTCCGGTGTCCTGGTCACTGTTATATTAGATGTCATTTTAATACCTACCTATGGAATCAATGGAGCTGCCTGGGCCAGTTTATTGGCGTACATTGCAACTGCCCTGGTGCTAGGAATTTATCTATTGAAAAGGCAGAGCATCAGTTTATCGGACTTGATCCTGCTCAAGTCCAATGATATTCGGGTATTAAAAGCCCTTTTAAATCGATTGTTGATGCAGAAATGACGACTATCTTTTCCTTTTCTTATTCTTTTTTCTGTATGTCCGTTTCTTAACAACTGACTTTTCTGGTTGCTTTTCAATCTTTTGAAAGCTGACATTTTCCGGAATTGGTAACAAGGGAGCAACTTTATCATTTCTTGATTTATAGGATAAGTAAACCATTCCTCCAACTCCTAGCAAGAACAATAGACAACCTATCATAAAATATGGTGGTCGATATCTTAATGAGATATTATATTGACCCGGGTCGAGGTACATACCGGTCATTCCATAATTTACCTTGGTCAGAGGGGTAGATTTACCATTTGCAGAAGCGGACCATCCTACATCGTATGGAATAGAAAAGTAGACCATGTTTGGTTCCGTAATGTTGATGGTTCCCTGAATATGTGACTGATTATGAGAAGTTATTTTCAGGCATTTGTCTTTGTAGGTATTGTATAGACGGCTTGGTGCCAGGTATCCACTGATTCTATTAGCAGGATATTTTTTCATATTGCTTACTAATCCTACATCTTTATCATCGATGATTACACCATTATTCATCGCTTCCACAATTCTGAAGTAGTCAAGGTCATCCTTCATTTCAGATTTTAGAATATAACTGTTAAATGGGATTCCTAAGGGCAAATAATACTTGCTCTTGTATATATTGATACCATTAAGCTCGCCGATGCTATTATAATATCCTGATTTAGGCTGATCTGATTGACCTGGTCTTGCCAGCAGGTATTTCATGGTGATCAGGGGGTGGATGTCTTCAGCAGTCCATAATCCGCCGATCCATCGGGTGGCGGATTCATCACTAGGATCTAATAAGGTAAGTCCTTTCAGAAATTCAACATAATTGTTGTGATTATGTGATCTATATGTTTTTGTATCGTAATATCCTTGTGCCTGGCTATCATTTAATCCATTGGATAAAAAGGAACCAAACAGCTTTTCAACCCTGTAAAAACCGGGATCTTCAGATTTTAGATACTTAATAGCCTCTACCGTATTATCGTTATAGAATTCCCTATTTTCAAAGGCATTGATGTCAATGGCTGATCTGTCATTCAGAGCATTATATGAAAAGATACCCCCTTCAATCAATGCTACCACCAGAAGTAGATGAACGACTGTATTTTTATTTTTGAGACGATTTAAAGTAAATAAGCCTCCTGCATATACCAGTAAAAAGACAACGACCTGGAATTGTACAGAAGCATCTACTCTTATCAATTGTGAGATAGAAGGAATACTAAATAGGGTGCCGATTAAGACAACAATGGTTCCAATCAATAAAGGTATATGAATCTTACCTGATTTAGAGATATAATGGAAGGCAAGAACGGCCATCCATATCAAAGTAAAAGGTATGAAGAAAGAGAGTGCTCCTTTGTAATATTCTCCCTGGAATAGGTAGAAGGCATTTCTGAACCACGGGAAAATGAGTGTTAATGCAAATATTCCCAGCATTCCACCAAATATTAACTTCTGTTTTATCTTTAAAAATGAAAACAGTTGAGGTACCAGTAAAAGGGTCAATAAACCACAGTAAAATAATGGTGCTTCAAGGGTGTTTTTCCACCCGGTAAAGTTATTAGGACTACCAAGGATGTCATTGGAAAAAAACCTGGCAAGAATGGTAGCCAAATGCCCAGCCTCATTTACAGAAAATACCCCGATGTCCGATAGCACATGTGCAAATGAAGCATCTCCGCCTACTCTCGGACTATTAACAAATCTATTAATGATAGAACCCAAAAATGGAGTAGCAATCAATGTTCCCGCTAGAGCCGGTTTCCATAGTCTCTTAAAGAAGGCACGAATAGTCGCCAAATTTAATTTTTCACTAATAGTAAATCTCAGGACACCATAAATTATGGCATATTCTGTCATAAAAAACAATGGAGGTCCCAGCAACATTAGAGCAGCAATAGACAATACCCACCATCTATTTCTGGAAATCATCCATTCAATACCGAGTAGGAACATCATCATATGCATGATATTGGTGGCGTGTCCGTACCAGGTTGTTCCGGTGATTAAATAACCCATAAAAGTCATGAGAATGGTGCCAAGCAGAATGGCATTGCGATGAAGCCCTTGAAACTTGAAGAAATAATAGCTGAAAAATGATACTGCAGCGACCTTTACAACAGCGATCCACCCAAGCCCATAGGCAAGGTATTTCTCACCGAGGATCATAAGGATCAGATGTAACGGATCAATAAAATTTTCTGACCAACTATTGAGTCCCATACCCTTGGAAAATGACCAAAACACCAGGCCTTCATTGCGTAAATTCCTCACATCATCCAGAAGATTAGGATAGAAGAGACTCATGGTATCTGACCCTACATCATCAAAAATGAAGAAAAATGAGAAAAATAAATACTTATGAAATAAGATCAGGAGCGATATCGCAATCCCGGCTGTAAGTAGGATGTAATGTTTTGGTTTAATCGGCATGTGAAGTATTAATAACCGTATTATTTGTATGTCAAAATTAGGGAATTATATATGAATAAAATGTGATATATTAACTTAATTTGGTGCTGAAATTATGAAGGGGCGGAAAATAAAGGTTATTTATATATTGGGCAACAGCCGGTCAGGGTCAACTATATTGAGTATTTATCTCGGTATGCACCCTGATATCAGTTATCTGGGCGAGATTAAGAAGATGAATGACTCCTATCTCAACCGTTATTGTTCTTGTGGAAAAAAAGCAGAAGTTTGTGAATTTTGGGGACCAATCATACAACGTAATAGAGGTGTATTTTCTCGGAAGGAACCTTCAGATGCCGCATGGTATAGACTGATTTCAACGTGGAAGGCCATCTTTAAGATAAGTAACTCTAAGATCATAAGTGATGACGGGAGGTTAATATCCGATATTCATAATGTATTATCAGATACTAAACAGGGTGAGCAGATTATTCTTGATAGTTCTAAAAGCCTAAAACGCTACGTAAACTTATCTCAAATAAGTGATATTGAAGTATATCCCATATTGATTGAACGAGACCTAAGGTCTAATCTTGCTTCTTTTGTGAAAAGAGGGATGGGGTTTATCAGTAGTTACTTAAGGATTGTAGTGAACTTGAAAATGATAACCCGATATTTATCCAGACATAATATTCCATACTTCCGAGTAAGATATGAAGTATTTGCTACCAATCCTGACAAGATGAGGACCCAGGTTTTGAACTTTGTAGGTCTTGGAGATGATGTACATTATGAGCAGACAATAGATGCTTTTCATCTTTTATCTGGTAGTCCCAATACCATTGAGGGATTCAAAAAAAGTCAAACAATCAAAATCCATAATGAGCAGAAAGATCCATTTACTAAAATTCAACAAAGGCTGTTGAAGCTGATGGGTCTATAATCCTACAAGATCTTTCCATGAAAATGAAACAGGAATGGTGGCTTCGTTATAGTTTACATTTTCTTTTAGGTGATGGGGATTAAAAGAACTAAATAAAATAGAATCCAAAAGTCTCAGATCTTTTAAGAACCAAAGTGCCAACTGTATTTCATCAATGCTGAATTCCCTGCAAATTTCAGCCTTTCGTGCAGTTATCCTCTGATCTACAAATCCTCTTTCTGATCCGGTCTTTATGTGATTAGCCGAAGTAAGTAACCCTCGTTTGAAAGGCGCTCGCCCAATCAACCCAATATTTTTTTCTGTAAGATCAAGTAATATATCATAGTGCTCTGGTTTGAATTCCAGATAATTTATAGGGAACTGGATGATGTCTATTTCATCTATATATGTGCATGATTCTATCTCTGTGATTGAGCTGATCGAGATTCCTGTCAAAGTGACTTTTTCTTTTTCTTTAATCGTGTTAAAAAATGCAGGTATTCCTGGATTCTTTAATACTTCTGGTGAAGGATTGTGTAACTTAAATATGGGTATAGGAGACAGCCCCAATCTTTTGCTACTCCTTTTCAGGCTGAGTGACAAGTTCTGAATAGAGTGATCGGTGATTTTTGTGTTTTTTGATTTTACCTGGTTTGATTTTGCCAGTGGCTTGATGTATTTAAAGAATGGTCTTAGGAATAAACCGTATTTTGCCAGATGTGATAACTCCATTCCTCCTTTGGTGCTTACAATAATATTTTTATCGGTTTTTTTTAAATATGAACCCAATATTTTTTCAGAGTCACCATAGCTATAATTTGAAGCGGTATCGAAATAATTGATGCCCAGATCAATTGCCAGGTCTATTATATTGTGAGCTACACCTGAATTATCCTCATGAATTGACTTTCCAAGTCGTGCGCAACCAAAACTTAATTCTGATATTTTAATACCATCTCTGAGCTCATTGTATTTCATTATATAAATTTAGTATTGTAAGCTTTGATTAATTTTAAAGGTAATTCAATAAACGAAAACCTATTTCATTAGTGGTTTTAAATGTTTCATCCTTAAAAAGATAAATATCTCTATGAAAGAAAAATATTCAATAGTTACTATCCATATGGTTTCAAGCATTGATGGCTTTATAGCTAAAAAAGATGGAGATGTTTCCTGGATGAAATCCAGCGATCATTTTGATAAAGGCATTGAATTGACCAATGAGATTATAGCAGGTTTTCTTGACAAAATAGATTGTTATGTAATGGGGTCTAAGACTTATGAAGATGCCTTGAAATTGGGTTGGCCCTATGGCCATAAACCTGTCTATGTGCTAACTGAAAGGAATCTTGTTGATGAAAGGGAAACTGTTCATTTCCACAATGAGGATCCTTCTTTTTTGATCAATGATAAGTTAAGGCGGCAATTCCAAAATATATGGATGGTTGGTGGTAGCCAATTAACAAAAGCTTTTCTGCAACATAACCTTGCGGATGAAATTATTGTGACATGGATGCCCATTATTCTTGGTGATGGAATGTTATTCTTTGACTTCATAGGCAAAGAAATTCCCTTGCATCTAAAAGAGGTGACCGCTTTTAAGGATGGTATGGTAGAATTAACTTATGATATATTGCGGGATTAATGAGAAGGATAATCTTTAAGACAATAGATGTTAACCGAGTTATTAAATTTTAGCAAGTCAATGAAATTGAAATATATATTAATCACCTTAACCTGGTGCATTTTATTGGGATGTCCGTCAACAGATGTCATTGACCAGGGAAAGGTCATTCCATCAGAGTTTTATGCAAGATCAGCATTCGATACAGCTAAGACCCTTATCCTTATTCCATTAGAATTAGAAGGGGAAGTTAAGAATTTTCTGTTTGATACAGGAGCAACCGTTACTACAGTGCAACGAGATTCTATTTTCGGTGATATTGTAGAAGTGCGTGGAGCATCAAATAGGGTTGTGAAAAATGGTAGTGAGACCTTAGATTCTCTAAAGTTTGGTGATGTGACATTTTTAGGAACTTTTGCGACCAATGAGAATATGATTGAGCTCAATGATAAAATCCCAAATTTCGGGGGAGTTCTGGGAAGAACCATCATTAATAAAGCCAACTGGTTGATCAATTATCCTGAAAAAAGTGTGGAGATAGCAACAAAGGATTTATCGGATGATTCCTTTACAGATATATTTCTCGATCCGTCTCATAGTGCACCCATCACCACTGTTGTTGTAGATGGCGAGTCGTACGAAAGCATTATCGATCTTGGTTCTACTTCAATATTTAATGTGCCTGATGATACAGGTTTGGCCAGGCTACTTTTAGATAATTACGTGTTTGAGGAAACTGAACGAGAACGATATACGGTAGGGGGAACACAAAAAATTACAGAATTAATAGGCGTTCTTCCCAGTATCGAAATCGGTGAATTGGAGTTTAATGATGTAATGGTCAACATCAATCAATCCAGTCAGATCAGGGTAGGGATGAGTATGTTTACAGAGTGTGTCATTTATATTGATAATGACAACCATAAGTACCGAATTAAAAAGGAGTAGTAAGCGAGAGTAAGAACTTTTCCCAAACCATTATTGTGCAAATGCTCAAGGAATGAAAAATCACTTGCATATATGTAATTTAAATTATAACTTTGAAATTCAAAGTACTTTTAAAAAATATATAAAAATGGTTGCTATCAATAAAAGAATTGTTGTAATGATTTCAGTCATTGCATCTCTATTACTTATTCCTCTAGTTGCAATGCAATTCACCGATGAAGTGAAATGGGATTTTTCAGATTTTGTCATTATGGGGCTGGTATTGACTTTCATTGCAGGAGCATATGAGTTAATAGTAAGAAAATCTCAAAAGACCAATTACAAAATTGCATTTGGTGTTGGCCTACTCGGTGCCTTTCTTCTTTTCTGGGTAAATGGGGCAGTTGGGATTATAGGCAATGAAGGGCAATCAGCCAACTTATTATTTGGAGCAGTATTTCTTGTAGGATTCATTGGAGCCTTGATTTCTCGTTTTAAAGCAAAAGGAATGGCAAAGACGCTGTTTGTTGTGGCTGCTGTACAGATGCTAGTACCTGTTTCAGCATTGATTATTTGGCCACCACCTGATACATCATGGTCACCGGGTATCTTTGGTGTTTTTTGGATGTGTGCATTCTTTGCAATGTTATTTATGGTATCAGGTTTTCTCTTTAATCGAGCTGCAGAAAACAACTAAGCCTCAACATAATTCCGGACATCTATGAAAGAAAAGTATTTAGAAGACCTGAAAGACATCAAGGAAATGATGCACAAGTCTTCAAGATTTATCTCATTGAGTGGGAAAGCAGGAATAGCGGCTGGAATGGTGGCACTGGTTGGTGCAATTATCGCACATCAAAAAGTTTTCAGTAGTCTTGATATAAAGGGGCATCAACAGCTGATTTTACCTGGGAATGAGTTAACCAACCTATTTATCATTTCAGTATGCACGCTTCTTGTGGCCATATTGGTCACCATATTTTTCACAACAAAACACTCTCGACAGCAGAAGGAAAAGATATGGGATCACCAGACCAGCAGGTTATTGATCAATCTATTAATTCCGCTTTCAACTGGTGGAATTTTATGTATTCTTTTAATTTTTAAGGGGTATGTATCAATGGTGATAACAATGACCTTGATATTTTATGGGTTGGCATTGATCAATGCCAGTAAATATACCTTACCTGAAATCAGGAGTCTTGGGTTGATAGAGATTTTACTTGGATTGATCGCATTTCAATTTATCAATATTGCATTGATATGTTGGGCTTTAGGATTTGGATTCATGCACATTGTATATGGCATATTTATGCATCTGAAATATCAATCGTGAGGGAGGTATTGAAGCAACTGGATAAGGCTTTTGAAAACAGAACGAGGCTGGGAATCATGTCCGCCCTGGTTGTAAATGAATACCTTGATTTTAAAAGCCTGAAGGAACTGCTGGGTGTAACCGATGGTAACCTGGCCAGCCACTTAAAGTCTTTGGAAAAATCTCAATACATAACTTATAAAAAGGAATTTCTGGACAGAAAACCCAACACTAAATATTTTATTACCGAAATTGGTGAAAAAGCCTTCAGGCGGCACATCAGAGCCATTGAATTATTGTTGAAGGATAATTGATAAGGTATATTCCTTATTTTGGTGATCATAGATTTACCATTTACCACCAATAATGCGAAAGCTAATCGAATCACCTTATGTAAAGGAAGAGAATCACCGGTTTTATATCATTACCCAGTGGGCTTACGTCATCGGATTCTTTGGACATGCGGCGGGAATAATTCAGTTTAAGGAGCTGGGTATTTCTGAAATGGTCTACTTTAATATTTTTTACAGCGTGCCTTGCTTTGCAGCAGCATTCTTTTTGAACAGGAGTGGAAGGCATAATGCAGCTTTTACATTAGCCTTTCTAGAGTTGCTTTTTCACCAGGTCCTGAGCACATATTTCATGAGTTGGGAAGCGGGGGCTCATTTCTGGTTGATATATCTGGCAGCCTTGTGTTTTTTCAACCCTTCATGGAAGACTCCATTACAATATGGTTTACTGGCAATTATCCTCTTAAGTTATGTGTATATGTACTTCTCATTTCAGGAAGGGATATACCTAATAAATGAACGTGGATTATCCACCTTAAATATAACCAATGCTCTCATCACCTTGACCATCATTTCATTGTTGGTCAATTATTATTCAAGGGCTACCAGGAAGGCTGAAAACAAACTCAAAGATGAAAAAGCGATGACATCATCCATGTTGGACAAAGTAGGAGCATTATTTGGCCAACAGGTATCTGAGGAGATTGCCCAGGAGTTAATTTCAAGTGAATTTGAATTTGAAAGCAAGCAATTGGAAGTGAGTGTGATGTTTTTGGACATTCGTGATTTTACTCGTTTTGCTGATACTAATGAACCCAACGAGGTGGCAGGTTTTCAAAATGCGGTGTTCAGTGAATTGATACAAATTGTAAAGGAAAACAAAGGTGTGGTATTACAGATCCTTGGAGATGGGATAATGGCAGTTTTTGGAGCTCCGGTAATCAATGAAGATCATGCTGAAAATGCAGTAAATGCTGGTAAGAAAATGGTTGATAGGATTCAAGAGCTGGGAAGAGAAGGGGTAATACCACCGATAAGGGTAGGTATAGGAATAAATTCAGGGAAGGTCATCGCTGGAAATCTGGGGAACGAGTCAAGAAGATTTTATTCACTCACTGGTAAAAACGTAATTATTGCAGCCAGGATAGAACAATTGAACAAGATTTATGGAAGTCAAATGCTGATTTCTGGAATGACATATGACGAACTCAAATTAAAGCCTGAAGTTGAAGAAATTGGGATGATTGAGTTAAGGGGAATTGTAGACAAGGTACGGATATTCAATGTTTTATGATAGGATTAGAGTAAATAATAATAATTAAAGCACTACATATTTCGGCTTGGTGACAAAGAACATATTTTTTTCAATAGTTGATTATTCTTATCATATAATCAATCGTTAGTATCTTGATTATCTAATACAAAAATGTTGACTATGAAGAACTGGCAAAAAACATCCATGTATACTTCCTTAGTACTACTTTTGATTCTTGTATTATTGATTTATTTCCTTCCGATCAACATATCTTTATCTTCATCTGATTTACATTTTTCTCCTGGTGAGCCATTAGAAATGGGAGAGCCTGATTCCATCAGCGAGAAGCCTGAAAACATTATATTTTTTGTTGCTGATGGGATGGGGTTCAGTCATTTATCTCTGGCTTTGATGACACAACAGAAGGAAGGAGAAATGCCTGTGTGGGACGAATTTGAGGTCAGGGGTTGGCACGATGCACGATGTACCTATGGGCCATTAACTGATTCCGGGGCTTCTGCCACAGCTTTGGCGACAGGTGTTTCTACTTTCTGGGAGGTTATAGGGCAGGATACTTCAGGAAAGCACTTGGAGAATGTCCTTGAATTGGCACAAAATTGCGGATATGCTACTGGTATAGTGACAGATTCCTATGTATGGGATGCAACTCCTGCAGCATTTGTGGCACACACCAAGTCCAGGGACAATTCGGAGGATATACTCAATCAGATTGCTGACAGTAAATTGGATCTGATTTTTGGAGAGCTGGAAGATATAGGCGAAGACAACAATCCTGACCTTGAGACCACGCTGGAGATCATCGATCGTCGATACTACAGATTGGATGAGAGACTGGATATCTCTGAAGTTCCGGATCCAGGCCAGCCCATTGCAGCCATATTCAAGGAAGACCAGGTCAATGATCTGAACTCAACTCCTACATTCCCTAAAATGGTGGAAGTAGGACTCAATCGCTTGATTGAACAGGAGAAACCATTTATTATGATTGTAGAATGTGAAGAGATGGATGCTGCTTCACACGCTAATAATTCTGGTAGGGTGATAAAAGGCTTGAAAGCCATGCAAGAGGCGCTGACCATCATCATGGAATATGCAAAGAAGGATGGTGAAACCCTGGTTGTTTTTACATCTGATCATGAGACAGGTGGCCTTTCGGCAAATGGTAATTATGGCAGTTATCCAGATATGTTCATCAGTTGGACTACAAGGGAGCACACAGCAACAGTAGTTCCTGTACTGGCAACAGGTCCGGGAGCGGAACTCTTTTCACAGGTGCGTCGAAATAATGATATAGGTATTCTGCTTAAGAAAATGATCAAGAAAGAAGTTGTGAATGCTCCTGAATCGTAAATAATGCAACAAGTGATTGATTTTTGATAATTTGGTGTTCTAGAATTTGTGTTTTTATAAACAAAACTGCTATTCCTTTTCATGATCAAGTTCTTTCGACGTATAAGGAAATCCCAGCTATTACAGGGAAAGGTCTCTAAATATTTATTATATGCCATGGGTGAGATTGCCCTGGTGATGGTTGGAATATTACTGGCTTTACAGGTTAACAACTGGAATGAAAACAAAAAAGCATACGAATCATCAAAGGAGTATCTCAATGAAATCTTAAAGGACCTTGAAGAAAATTCCGATCTTATTGGAAAGGGAATATACTCGTGTGATGAATTTATGCAGAATGAGGTCTGGGCTTTGCAACTTACAGAATATGTGCCCGATCAAGCTGATAGTTTATGGATAGCATTAGGAGGACATTTTGTATTCTTTACTATTAGTGACAGGACTTTTCAAAAACTTCAAAATTCAGGAAATACAAGGCTGGTTGGATTCGATGACATTGAAGACAAGCTTACCCACTATTTCATCAAGTCAAAAGATCGGTATGATAGCTTCCAGGAATGGGATAAATTCATGACTCTGGAAGGACAGGATTACATGAAGGACCTTGATGAAAGGTTGGAGATAAGTAATTATCGAATGGATTTTTATGCTCGGGAGGCTTCTCCCAGGGAGTTTCCCTTAGGTCAGGATCCTGTCCAACAAGTAATCATATTAATTGATTTTGCAGAATCTCCCCGGGGCAGGAATCATTTCAAGTATAATTACATGAGACATGAACGAGCTCGAGGGTTTTTAAAGGAAATGAAAACAGAAACGGATGCTTTAATTACAGAGATCAATAATGCTTTAACTGAAGCTGATTAGTAGACTTCACACAGTGGTAATAATCAACAGGTGTAATGACGTCTGACATCTCCCCAGACCATTTTTATGTATAAATTGCCCTAGATCATAGGAAAGATTAATCATGAATCTTAAACTCAGAGAATGGATCTTTACAATAGGGGCATTTATCATTGCCTTATATCTGTATTCCTTATTCTCTTATTTTGGAATAAAGGAGTTTCTTAAGGAAAATCTATTGACAGATTATTTTGATTCTGGTGTCTGGCACATTGAAGTTATCCTAGGAGGACTATTTTTAGGGGTTTTGTTCATTTTGGTCAATAAGTTGGCGGAGCATAGATCCATAAGAAAGAAAGGGTATGGGTTTAATATTCTATTTAAGAGTATTCTGCATTTCGTTGCATTATTTCTGGTCTGCTTTTTAATTTATCATGGTTTCAAGTATTTCGGATTGATTAACCAGAATCAAATTGATGGGTTTAAAGAACTTTTAAGTGCTAATTTCCTCTTGTCTGGATTGTTGTATTATTCCTCAATTATCCTGATTATGAATTTTATTTTACACATCAATAAAAAGATTGGTCCCGGGTCAATGATGAATCTTTTAACAGGGAAATATTATCATCCGAAAAGTGAGGATTTGATCTTTTTGTTTTTGGATCTGAAAGGATCGACCGCACTGGCAGAAAAGCTTGGCCATAATTTATACAGCAGATTAATCAAAGAATGCATTCATGAGTTGACACCCATTATTGTGAAGCACCAGGCGAGCGTTTATCAATATGTTGGAGATGAGGTGGTTCTTTATTGGAAGCAGAGGGATGGGCTCAGTCGCATGAGATGTGTGAGAACATTTTTTGATTTTATTGATGCCTTAAAGAGAAGAGAACGTGGATTTATTTCGAGATATGGCGAACTTCCTACATTCAAGGCAGGCATGGACTTTGGAACTGTCACTGCCACTGAAATTGGAGACATCAAGCGGGACATTGCCTTTCATGGAGATGTGTTGAATACAGCTTCACGACTGGAGAAAAAGTGCAATGATTACAATGAAAGACTTATCATATCTCAGAATCTTGTAGACAAGATTCCTTCCAATGGCACTTACAATTACACCTTCCTCAGTGATCTCCCACTAAAAGGTAAATCTGAAAGCCTCAGCTTTTACGGGGTAAATCCGAATTAATATCAAAGAGGTGCCTGGGAGGATGTGTACAAGTTACTTGTAATTTTAAAAGGCATATAATATTGTTATAGAAGATGGTGTGAATTAAATTGATAACAGTACTTATGTTATCTTGCTTATTTCTTAAATGAAATGTAGAAATGTCTCAGGCTTCAGATAAATAGGAAAATCTGGTAATTAATTAAGAGCAATTAGTTAGACCTTCTTTTATGCGAAAATTTATAGTCATATTTTCAATCTTGATAATTATAGCTATTGGCTTTTTTTATCTCAAGAAAGATTTCCCTAGAGCCACACCCACGGTATATTTCAATGCTGAAATTATCACGCTTGATGCTCAAAATTCAGATGCAGAAGCTATGTATGTGGTTGATGGAAAGATCATAAACATTGGGTCATCAGAAGTGGTTATTGCCTTGGCTAGGGAGGATGCTATAAAAGTTGATATGAAGGGAGCTGTTCTGATGCCCGGCTTTATTGATCCTCACACCCACTTTGCACTGTCGATGTATCTATCGGTTATGCATGATCTTTCCGGATTCAAGCATCCGGATAATGAATCAGTATGGAATTACTTTGAAGAAAAGGTGGATGCTACCAAACCAAGCGATTGGATCATTTGCAAGGGGATGGATCCCATCCTGGTCCATGATTTGGTTACACCTTCCATTCAATACCTGGATAGCATTGCACCCGATAATCCGATCATCATCTTCAGTCAAAGTTTACATAGTTATTGGGGTAACACCAGGGCATTTGAAAAAGCAGGAGTAAGCCTGAATACAGAAAACCCCTCTGAACATAGCTATTATGAAAAAGATTTCAACAATCAATTTACAGGATTGATTGTTGAGCAAGAGGCATTCAGGCCTTTCATAGAAGTTATTAATGAAGAAGTAATCACCCCAGATCTGCTAAGTAATGCTGCAGTGGATGTCATGAATGAATATGCCATGAATGGTAACACCACCATTGTCTCAGCAGGATTGACTATAAATGATAGTAAGCCCTTGATCTTAACGGAACATCTATCAGCTGAAAAACCTTCCTTACTGGGTGGAGCATTAAATAAAATTGGAAAACTTCCATCAAGGGAACCGATGCCAAGACACTTTGTATATATGAGGCATGATATGGTTCACCTTTTACCTGAATCGAGAACAAATCGTAATGATTTTTATGACATCATTGGAGTTAAACACTGGTATGACGGCTCTCCATATATTGGCTCAATGTATATGGATGATCCGTACAAGGAATCTGAATTGACCACTGAAAAATTAGATATTCCAGCAAATTCCAGGGGAGAGGCGTTGATAGAGCCTGATGCTTTGAAAGAATTTATTCGGTCTCATCACGACAAGGGATGGCAGATTTCTATACATACCCAGGGTGATGCTGCAATAAATGAAGTAGTTCGAGCATTCTCAGATTTGGATTCAGAACTAGATTTTGGGGATTCCAGACATCGGTTGGAACACTGTTTAATGCTTCCACAAACTACACTGGAAGAAATGAAGAGATTAAATATTTCTCCAAGCTTCCATATTAATCACCTTTATTATTATGGAGAGGCACTGAAATCAGATGTTTTAGGTGAAGAAAGGGTGGTAGGAATCTTACCCATTCAATCTGCAGTGAATAATGACATGATCATATCCTTTCATGCTGACCAACCGATGTTTGAGAGTCATCCGTTCAGGCTTATACAGACGGCCATTGAAAGGAAAACCAATAAAGGAAACATCATAGGGGAGTATGAAAAGATAGATCTATTAGATGCTATTAAAGCTTTAACTATTCATGCTGCCTGGCAGATCAATATGGAAGACAAGATCGGATCATTGGAGGTCGGAAAATATGCTGATTTTATCATTCTTGATAGAAATCCTTTCCTTACGCCTGCGGATCAATTGGAAAACATAAAAGTTAATGCCACATATATAAATGGGAATAAAGTATCATTCAATAAATGAAATAATTGAAATCCGATAATGATTGGTATCTATAATAAATTCATTTTACCAAGGGTCACTCACGCGATCTGCGGATCCAGTCCCGTGATGAAGCAGAGACAGAAAGTGGTTCCTCTGGCAGAGGGGAGGGTATTGGAGATTGGAGTGGGGTCTGGCCATAATATTCCTTTTTATAGTGCTGATAAAGTGGATCACCTATTTGCTTTGGATCCTTCCGATGAGATGTTGGATATCGCTCGTCGGCAAATGGAACAACACGATATCACAACTGATTATGTCCAGGGTGGGGCAGAAGCCATTCCATTGGAGGATCACTCTATGGATTCTATAGTAATCACTTATACCTTATGCAGCATCAAGGAGTTAACTTCTTCTTTTTCAGAAATGAGAAGGGTGCTTAAGCCGGGAGGTCATTTGATATTCTGTGAACACGGGAAGGCACCGGATAAGTCTGTGCAACAATGGCAGAATCGACTGAACCCCATCTGGAATACTTTCGGTGGGGGATGCAACCTGAATAGGGATATTCCTTTATTGATAGAGAAAGGAGCATTTAGAATCGAAAAAATGGATACGATGTATATTCCAGGATTCAGGCCGGCTTGTTTTAACTACTGGGGAGTAGCCAAACCCAGGTGATTTATTGCTACTTTAAGGTTTGATATTTAAAAAACTAAAATTCAATAGGAATGAAATCTATGACCTGTAAACAATTAGGTGGGGCCTGCGATCAAGTATTCAGTGCAGAAACCTTTGAAGAAATGGCTGATCTGAGTAAGCAACATGGTATGGAAATGTTTAAGGCTCAAGATGCTGGTCATTTGAAAGCTATGGAAGCGATGCAGGAATTGATGAAATCGCCCGCAGATATGGAGAAGTGGTTTATGAGTAAAAAGGCAGAATTTGAAGCTCTTTCTGAGGATGAATGATATTATATAATCGAATTAGCACAGAGGCACGGAGATCACGGAGAAAAGATTATATGTATTGAAATGAAAAATGATATAATAAATTAGAATTACCACGGAGGCACAGAGGTCACGGAGAAAAGGATATGCGTATTGAAATGATCAATGAAATCCTTGCTATCGTGCCTTACATTTAATCCTAATCTGTATAAGTACAGTTATGATAAGTTACAAAAGAATTATTAGGGTAAAGTTAGAGAGATTAGAAAAACAAAAAGACCTTTGTGCCCGTTGTGCCTCCGTGGTCAATCTTTTGCTTGCGAAGTTTAGTTTTAATTAACGACTATGAATTAGTAGCGTTAAGTAAGATAGATACGTAAATCAAGAAACCTCTGTGCCCTCTTTGCCTCCGTGGTGATTCCTTTTCCTCCGAAGTTCAGTTACATTAACAATCGAAATAGAATACCAAACTTTGAAAATCAAATACCACATAAGAATCATTTACCTGGTGTGCTTTATTCTGTTTATAATCAATAAGGCATATGTGAGAAAGATATTGCTAGAGAAAGAATTTCCTCAGCCATTAGAAATATTGAGCTATTCAATTCCCAATTTTTTTGAAGCGGTATTGGGAACATCCATTCTGGTTGCCATACTGTTGACCCTGAAATTCAAAAATGTAGGATTCTTTAAAAGAGTAAAAAGCTTGAATCTGAAACTTTTCGGAATTGGATTTTCATTGATTTACGTAGTCACCCAAGAATTAAAACTCCACAACCTGGGCGGAAGAAATGTATACGATTTCAATGACCTCATAGCCTCCACAATAGGGATGATCTTTATTGCTTTCATCATCTTTAGATATGGTGTTACGGACCTGGAAGAAAAACAGGATCAAGAAACGTAATGGTCCTTATTATCGAAGATCATCAGTTCCCTTTCAATAACTCCAGTACATTATTCTTGTACATCTTTCCAATAGGAATCTTATGCTCACCGATCAATATCCTATTTCCTTCAATGCTGGTGATGTGTTCTCGGGCAACAATGAATGACTTATGAACCTTGATGAAGTAATCTGAAGAAAGTTTGTTCAGCATATCTGAGATTTTCTCTCTGACCATGATGGTGTTATCCCTCAATACCACCCTGGAGTAATTTCCTGCCGCTTCAACATAATAGATGTCATCCATTTTAACCTGGATGTGCTTCTTATCGCTGTATAGAAATATCTTTCCGGGGTTAGAAATTTCTGCCTGTTGAGGTGCGGAAGATATTTTGTCTTTAATATGGATGGCTTTGTTTACGGCTTTCAGGAATCGTTCAAAGCTAAACGGTTTTAAGAGGTAATCAGTAACCTCTAATTCATAACCTTCAAGAGCATATTCCTGGTAAGCAGTAGTAACAATTACCTTCGGTGGATCCGGTAAGGTCTTTAAAAAATCAAAACCTTTGAGCTTAGGCATATTCAGATCCAGGAAGATCAGGTCTACTTGATGCCCTCTTAAATAATCAAGTGCTTCAAATGCATCATAACAATGCTTCATCAACTGCATATTGGACAGGTGATCACAATAGTCCTTGATAATCTTATGAGCCATGTGCTCATCATCTATGATAAGATACTTGATCATATACACAATTGTAAATGTGCTTTAAATATTGAATCACCACTTGATAATGAAAGCTTGTGTTTCTTAGGATATACCAACTCCAATCTACGTTTTAAATTTTGTATTCCAATGCCTTTTTGTTCCGGGAGTTCGTCAATATCAAAATTATTTTCAATGTCAAAATCAATCACCCCATCTCTTGATTTTAAATCGATATGCACATATGCTCCTTCTCGTAAATTTTCAACACCGTGCTTGAATGCATTCTCCAGTAAAATGATAAAAAGCAAGGGCATAACTTTCACCTCTGAGTCTTCTACGTCTTGCTTAAAACGTACCTCTATCTTCTTGTGATAACGCATTTCATGCAAGTCGATGTAATTGTTGAGATAAGTGATCTCTTCTCCCAGTTCGACCAATTCATTTTGCCCTTCATAGATGCTGTATCGCATCATATCTGATAGCTTCAATATTAACTGTTGTGCCTGGCCGGGATCGTGCCCCACCAATCCATACAGATTATTTAAGGTGTTGAAAAAAAAATGTGGATTGACCTGGCTTTTCAAGTGCATCAACTCTGTTTGCTTCTTTTCCCTCTTCAGGGTTAGAATCATCCTGGTCTGAATGAATATCCAACGCAGTAATACAACGAACATAGCAGCAAAAAAGAAAAGACTGAAAACAACAAACGATTCTTCCTCCCCAAATACATCATTAAATATGACGATCAGGATGGTCGTTCCGATAAAGAATGTCGGTACGACCCAACCCGGTATCCGTTTCGTCCATTGTGTGATTTTCATATTTCAAAATTACCCACAATTTACCAGATCCACATTAAGGGGGACATAAAGCATTATACCGGTGACATACACATTTACGGTAGGGATGAAATGCTTACATACCTTAACCATCCTCTTCTGCACCTGTAATTAATGAGTACGTCACAGTTGTTTTTACTTCTTGCAATACCGCTTTTTATTTGAGGTAAAATCACAACAATTATGGGAAGACTTAAAATTTCAAATCTTTCGAAGACCTATGATAATGGAGTCAGGGCGTTAAAAACTGTTTCAATAGAAATTCCCAATGGCATGTTTGGCCTGTTAGGCCCCAATGGTGCAGGGAAGTCCACATTGATGCGCACCATCGCCACCCTCCAGGATCCTGATGAAGGAAGCATTCAACTTGGTGACATAAATGTTCTTAAACAAAAAAATGAACTGAGGAAAGTGTTGGGATACCTGCCACAACAATTTGGTGTATATCCTAAATTGTCACCGGAAGCCTTATTGAATCATCTTGCGGTATTAAAAGGCATCATCAACCGCAACGAACGCAAAGAAAGGATTGAATCCCTCTTGCATAGGGTAAATCTGTATGATGTAAGAAAACAGAAGCTTGGTGGATTTTCAGGAGGAATGAAACAGCGATTTGGGATAGCTCAGGCATTGCTCAATGATCCTCAATTACTCATAGTAGACGAACCGACTGCTGGCCTGGATCCGGCAGAACGCAACCGATTCCATAACCTCCTCAGTGAAGTTGGAGAGCAAACCATTGTCATCCTTTCCACCCACATTGTAGATGATGTAAAGGAATTGTGCTCCGGAATGGCCATTATCAATCAAGGGGAGTTAGTCATCCAGGGTAATCCCATACAGATCATGGACACCCTTCAAGGGAGGCTTTATCAAAAATCCATTTCCAAAGGTCAACTGGAAAACTACAAGCAAGAATACCAGGTCATTAATGAGCGATTGTACCTGGGAAAACCAATCATTCATATCATTAGTGAAAGTCATCCCGGGGATGGATTTATTCCAATTGATACCAGCCTGGAAGATGTCTACATGTTGCAGACGGCTCAATCCTAAAATCGAATATTATGTGGTACGAAATACTAAAATTTGAAGTGAATTACCGGGTTAAGAGACCGGAGACTTATTTATTCTTCCTATTCCTATTATTATTCTCCTTGTTTGGTGTAGAGTTCGTTTTTGAAGGAGTTGATTTGGGACTGGTTAAAAAGAATGCTCCCATTGTAATCGCTAAATCAATGTGCGCCATCACCGGGATATCACTGATGATTGTCTCTCTGATCATGGGTGTTCCGGTGTTGCGGGATTTTCAATACAACATGGAGTCATTGATATACGTAAACCCCATTTCCAAAAGAGACTATTTTCTGGGTCGATTTCTTGGTTCAATGTTGGTCCTGCTCTTTGTGTTTAGTGGGGTCCTATGGGGAATGATGTTGGGTTCTGTAATGCCATGGATCAATCCGGATGAATATTTGTCATTCCAACTCATCAATTACGTTCAGCCTTTTCTGTGGGTGGCCTTACCTATTGTCTTTTTCGGGGCATGTGTCTTCTATGTCACCGGAGCTCTAAGTAGAAATATGATGGTCGTCTATACACAGGGCATCATCATATTTGTACTGTTTATGTTGACCAAGGCTGTAACGAATGAAACACTACAAGCCCTCCTGGACCCTTTTTCTCTCACTACACTTACACAGGCAAGTAAGAACTGGACAATAGCTGAGAGAAATACCTCTCTTATTCCTCTGGCAGGGGATATGTTTTACAATAAGATATTTTGGACTTTTCTTGCTCTAGGGACATTGGTGTTTGGATACTTCAGGTTAAAATTGAATGTCATTTCCGGAAAAAAATCACGAAAACAATCCATTCACACTAAGGAAGAGAAACCGTTAATCCGTAAAATCAACAAGGAGTTACCTGTTATAACTCCGGAATACGGAATTGGAGCCCTAGGCACTCAACTATTTTTTAACTCCTGGTTTCATGCCAGATCCATCCTGAAACAGACCTCTTTTTGGGCAATTGCAGTTTGTGGGTTGATCATTATCGTCATCAATTCTGTCAACCTTGGCACTTCATATGGTGTAGATAGCTATCCCACCACCTATCTGATCATTGAAGAATTACAGGAGATGTCCATTTATTTTTTCATCATCATCCTTGTCTTTTATTCTGCTGAGGTCATGTGGAATGAAAGAGAAGCCAATCTGAACCTCATCTATGATTCGACACCTTCAGATGGCTTTATCAACCTGGCTGGTAAATTCCTGGGTTTACTGATCATTTACACCATATTGATATTGTCGTTCATTTCCATGGGTGTGATTTTCCAGGCAATGAATGGATATTATCGCTTTGAGCTGGGCGTGTATTTCAGTGGCTTTTTTTTGGAGGTATTTCCATTTTTGGCTTTGTATACAATGGTGGCTTTGTTTTTTCAGGCACTCCTGGGTTCTAAATATGTGGGCATCCTTGCTACCCTGGGATTCTTTATTGTCAACCTGGCCATCAGCTTATTTGGAATAGATCATGTATTGGTCAATTATGGTGGCAATGCTTTAGGGACTTATTCAGAGATGAATGGTTATGGTCTTTTTTTAAAACCTTTTTTATGGGTCAAGACTTACTGGTTTTTCTTTGGGACGTTGCTGTTGGTAGTTTCCTCAGTTTTGATGGTTAGAGGATCAGACACAGGATGGAAGCAACGGTGGAAAGCAGGATTCAGCCAGGCAGGAAAGCCATTGAAGTTATTCGCTTTTGCAAATGTTATATTATTTGCCGGAACAGGCTCTTACATATTCTACAATACCAATGTATTGAATGAATTCTGGACCGATAGTGAACAAAACATATATAGGGCTGAGTATGAAAAATCACTAAAAACCTTTGAGTACATACCCCAACCATTAATTGTAGATGTAAACCTAAAAGTTGATCTGTTTCCTTCACGCAGGGCATATGATGCTGAGGGTTACTACATGCTATCCAATCCATATGAGGAAGCCATCCATGAGATCCACGTCCAGAAATTAATTGATGAGCACGTTGCCCTCGAAAGTGTCACATTTGAGCGTGAGTCCACCCCAGATCATAGTTATGCTCCATTTTACTATACCATTTACACATTGAAGGAACCCTTGGCACCGGGAGACTCCCTTAAGATGCATTTTAAGCAGAGCTATCAACCTGCAGGCTTTGAGTCTAAAAACGAAAATTCAGATGTGGTGCACAACGGTACATTCTTTGACTATGGAGTATTTCCCACTTTGGGTTATCGAAGAAAATATGAATTATCTGATGAGGATATTAGAGAGGAATACGGTATGGATCCTCGCAAGTATTATGCTGAGCGAGAGGATGCAAGAGAATTAAGTAATGCCAGATCCGGAAGTGATTCAAAGGGCATTAACCTGGATATTACGCTCAGTACAGAATCTCCTCAAAGAGCCATCACAACTGGCAACCTTGTCAATGAATGGTCTAAGGATGGTCGCAACTATTTTCATTATCTGAGTGATCAAGACATCATTAACTTTTATGCTATCGTGTCTGCAGAATATGAAGTGGAGAAAGATACCTGGATGGATTCACACAATACCGATGGTGAAGTGGTTGGTCTTGAAATATATTATCACCAGGGGCATGAATTCAACCTGGATCGTATGATGGAATCCATGAAACAATCCCTGGAATATTATAGCAACCATTTTAGCCCATACCAATACAAGCAACTCCGAATCATGGAATTTCCAAGGAACAGACAATTCGCCCAGTCATTTCCTGGTGCAATACCATTTTCTGAAGCCATTGGATTTATTATGGATATTGATGATGATCAAGATGTGGATATGGTATACTATATCACAGCACATGAAGTGGCCCATCAGTGGTGGGGAATGCAATTGGAAGCGGCCAATGTCAGTGGCAGGAATATGATTCTGGAAACCTTATCTCAATATTCGGCTATGATGGTATTGAAAGAAAAGTATGGTGAAGAGAAGGTAAAGCAGTTTTTACAATTGCAATTAGAGGATTACCAGGAGGGCATCCGTCGCCAGAAAAAAGAAGAGTTACCCTTATCATTGGTGGAGAATGAGGATCACATTTACTATGCCAAAGGAGCCATCAATATGTATGCTTTAACTGAATGCATTGGAGAAGATAAGGTCAATCTCGCCTTGCAAAACTTCCTTCAGGACTGGCATTCCTTTGATAATCCGGATAAAGCTGATCGATATGCTACCACACGGGATTTGCTCCAATACTTTAAAGAGGTAACATCTCCTGGTGATCACCATGTCATATCTGACCTGTTCGAACGTGTTGTGAGCATTGATAAAGAAGTCTTGGATTATTAAACCTGATTGTCTTTGTAAAAAGAAATGTATTTAGAACTAATACCTTTCTTGAGGCTGTCAAAAAGCAATAGTGTAAAACTTAAACACATTTTTATTTCTCGCAAAGGCGCAAAGGCGCAAAGATTCAAAGCAACTTTGCGATCTTGGCGGCTCTGCGAGAAATCTTTTCGTTCTTTATTTTTAAGATTAGCGTTTTAGTCACAAGAAAATTGAATTCTAAGCCGCTGAATACCTCTTCACCAAATACCATGTCACAATTCCTGGTGTAATCACAGTCTGAAACAGAAAAAAGAATAATTGTGCCCATCCTCCCATTTCAACCGCTTCACCGTCAGGGACAAACAATGAATCACCTAGAGGACCGGCAGATAAGAAAACGATGCTGATGACGATCCATCCAAAATGCAATCCCAGAGGAGCATATAACGATTTTGTTTTTGCGAAAGCATAGGCAAACATCCATCCTCCGGCTCCGGTTAACAGGAAGATATAAATCATGGGGATGATACCTTGACCAAACATTCCATAACTGAACCAATGATATATTCCGAATGCAATGGCACCTATAATACAGGCCCTGATTACCCCTATCTTTTTAATCAGGATGTATAATATCGCTCCCCTGAATATCAATTCTTCAAATAGTGCAGCCTTAAAGGTCCACCACGCACCATTTAAACCATCCCAGATTCCGTAATCCGGATTGTGTACATAGGTGAAACCACTAAAGTAAGATTGACCTACCAGGTTGATGGTACATAGAATGGCCATCAATATTAAGCCAATTGAAAACTCTTTTAATCGCCGACCTGTAGGTATTATACCCAGGGCAGTAACCTGTTCTTTTGAGAAGAACCAAAGAAATAACCATGAAAGAATGAATACGACAATTACACCTAGCATATTGATTTAAATATATAGTAATTTTTAGCTTACGTCGTTTTCTTATTTAGAAAGTAGACATAATTACATTTATTAGAGATTAATTACGGTAATTATTAACCATGCTGATACTCACCGGAAATGAAAATAGTGAAAAACAAAATTCCATCCTTCTCAAGGACGGAAGAAGACTAGGGTACAAAGAATACGGCGTGAAAGATGGATTTCCGATTATGGGATTACATGGCACACCCGGATCCAGAATTTGGTTTTCTGGGAATGATCCTACTTCTGTAGAACTGGGCATTAGGTTGATCACCATTGACCGGCCTGGATATGGCCTCTCCGACGAGAAGAAAGACAGAAAGATCATTGATTTCAATGAAGACATCAATGAGTTGATCCATCAATTGAGGATAACGAGGTTTTCAATTTTTGGTGTTTCCGGGGGAGGGGCTTATGCTTTGGCATTTGCTTCGGGTGGTCATGCGCAATTGTTGAAAGTGGGTATGGTGGCTTCGGCATTTGAATTTGAAGGGGGCAATCCTCCTGTTGAGATGTGTCGGCCCAATCGGATCGGTTTTTACCTGGCAAAGCGTTTTCCATGGCTGTTGAGATTTAATTATAGGCAACAGAAAAAGTTGCTATATGAAAAACCGGAGGTCTACCTGGAATCCAGTCAGAAACAAGTGAGTCATTTATGTAAGTCTGACCAGGAAGTGATGCAAAATGAAGCGACACAAAAATCCATGATGTTGCACATGAGAGAAGCATTCAGGTCTTCTGCAGTAGAGGCGGTTTCAGAATTGAAGTTGCTGGGCAATCTATGGGGAATTGATTTTTCTGACATCAATGCCCCGATAGAAGTGTGGCATGGTGAAGCGGATACCCTTTCTCCGATCAATGGATTGAAGAAGTTTATAACCAGGATCCCAAAGTGTAATACCCATTTCCTGAAAGAAAAGGGGCACTTTCTGGATGAGGATGATGATCTGTGGCGCAAGATTTTGTTATCATTGAAGGATTAGTTATTTGCTTCACATTCACATTGCAGCCCGATGTCGTCGATCACATAAGTTATATGGTCTATTAATCACACTTTAATTCTATTAATTGTCCCATATTATTGGTTGAATAATACCTTACCAATTACAATGAAGTTCTCACTGGTTGTCATGCTGTTGGTTCTGGGACAATGCAGCAATAAAGCTGTTCATACCCAAGACACTTCTGCATCCACTAATTCTATAGGTGTTAAACAATTCATATGGACGGATGAATCCAGAACAGATGATTATAACGGGGGAAATAGGATCATCAATGCCAAGGTTTGGTACCCATCCGAAGAAGATGCATCGCTTGCTGAACCAGCTCTATATTACTTTAAGATTGAAGAAGCTTATCAATCACTCAGCAATTGGTCAGAAGAGGATCTTAAGTCAGTCAATGAGATAAAAACAAATTCTTCCCTTAACGCTCCGATAAAAGCATCATCAGATAAATACCCTTTGATCATATTCTCCCCTGGCCTGGGAGGAAACTTAAGCCTTTACTCCTTTTATGCAGAGTCCCTGGCAGAGCGAGGATACATCGTTATGGGGATCAACCACCTTTACGAAAGTGAGTATGTCATTGACCAAGTCGGAAATACCCATCCTGTCAATATTACTTTCCATGATAGTCTTAAGACGCTGGATATTCCCGGGCAGATCACTGCTGATCAATACAGGGAAGTAAAAGGGGAACGGCAGAAAGTCCTGGGAGAGGATATTGTCTTTGGCTTAAATCAGATCTTAAATGATGCCTTTTTCAGGGAGCATTTGGATAAAGATCGGATTGGGGTATTTGGCCATTCCATCGGTGGTGCCGGGGCCATCTACGCCAATATATTGGATGATCGGATTAAGGCAGTGATTGATCTGGACGGAACACCTCCTTCTCTGGCTTTGGCAAATGGCATCTCAGCTCCTTTTTTGTTTGTCGAGGACTTAACGGATTACGAGAACCACCAGGGATATGCCAAGCAACATGCAAGAAGAAATGACTTTTGTGTTAAAAACAAAAGTGAATCCTGGAGGATACTCATGGGTGGATCAAGTCACAGCAGTTTTACAGATATGGGATACATTTTTGGTGATGACGAACAAGAAAAAAGACAAGCACTTAAGTTTTTGAAATTGACATCGGGTTACATGCACTCATTTTTCTCCCACCACTTGAAAGCTGAAGATATGGATCTTGAAGAAATGAAGTCAGACAGCCTTGAGATCATCTATTTTGCGAAGTAAGTGATATGATGCATTAGATCATGTCCAATTGGGTATAACAGCATTTCTCTCCTGTTTCGAGAGAGAACCAATTAACGTATAATACTATTGATCGATCGATTAAGCTCAACCTGACATCATTTAAGGCTCACTTTTAATCAATGTTGAGCTTTATTTTGTAATTAATTGAGCTCTATTGCATTTATAGCTCAAAATTATTATATTTGTAGCTCAAATAATGCTCGTTATGAGCTTGAATATAAACAGAACTGAGCTCAAATGGATAAGAATGAACAAATAATACTGGAATACATTTCAAAAAACCCATTAAGTTCTTCAAAGGAAATACATGAAGGAAGTGAGTTAGATATCGGCTATGCAACTGTCAAAAGAATTCTCAAAAGATTATATGAAAATAACTTCATTGAAATTGAGGGAAAGGGTAGAGGGACAAAATACCTAATAAGTCTTGCTCACTTAATAATTAAACCAATAGATATAGATGAATATTTCGAAAAAGAGATAGACGAAAGGGAAATAAAACAGGAATTTGATTTAGGATTAATTCCAAATGTGTTGGGTCATGTAGATTTATTTTCTCAGCAAGAACTAGACAAACTAGAAGATTTACAGAACACATATACCAATAAAATTAAAGGTCTATCAGATTCACAATATCAGAAGGAACATGAGAGATTAGCAATAGACTTAAGTTGGAAGTCTTCTCAAATAGAAGGAAACACTTATTCATTGCTGGAGACGGAGAGATTACTTAAAGAACAAGAAACTGCTGAAGGAAAAAATAAAGACGAGGCCACCATGTTGTTAAATCACAAGGAGGCTTTAGACTTTATAACTGAAAATCCTGATTACCTGGACCCGGTTGAAATTAGAAGCATAGAAGACATACACAGTATTCTAATCAAGGATCTGGGAGTTGATAGAAATATAAGAACGAGAGGAATAGGTATTACCGGGACAAACTACAGGCCTTTGGATAATGAATATCAAATCCGTGAAACACTTCAACATATGTGTAACCTGGTAAATTCTAATTCAAATGTGTTCGAAAAATCATTGCTCTTATTGGTCTTATTGTCTTATATCCAAGCATTTAATGATGGCAACAAACGAACCGCAAGAATTGTAAGCAATGCTTGTCTTATAAATAACAAGTACTGTCCAATTTCATTTAGAACAATAAATTCGATTGAATACAAAAAAGCAATGCTGATCTTCTACGAACAAAACAACATTTTTAATTTCAAAAAAATATTCATAGATCAATTTGAGTTTGCAGTTAAAACTTACTTCTAACAAAAATAAACGACATATAAAAAGTAGTGTGGTCATCCCTGGACTAAATGTAAGCATCGTCATCACAGCCATCAATTACAACAACCGGAATGCCCACAATTATGCTTAAGAATTGATATCAAAATACATCATCCCGAGTATAGAGGAGTCCAGGTGATCTAAATCATTCTGATACAATTGGAACTTGTTTTTATAACCACTACATTAGTCTTAAAGACTAAAGACTAAAGACTAAAGACTAAAGACTAAAGACTAAAGACTAAAGACTAAAGACTAAAAACTAAAGGCTAAAGGCTAATTAAGGGGTGTTAGGTATGAAGTGTAATTCTATTATGGAGGATAAAAC
>JABDLO010000161.1 GCA_013002995.1 Saprospiraceae bacterium
AGGTATGGATCCTTCAATATCACATGTGATATCCGCAATCACCTTTATTCTAAAATCGGAATTTAGAACATCATCCTGGGAAAATAATCTTGGAGCATGTGGATTCCAATAGGCAGAGGCGATCAGGATATCTGCCTTGTGGGCAAATTTCAGGAAGTCGGATTGGTATTGCTCTGGATCTTCATGAAAATCCCTTCGATCAAATTCTTTGCCATCTGTTCGGGTATTATAATCAGCACTTGACAGCTGGGTATAAACAGGTGTATCAAACTCTTCATTAATAAATTCTTCAGGACCAACCTTTCTGACGCCCATTCCAAAAAGTACTTCGGCGGCACCTTTTCCTGCCCTTCCACTGCCCGTAATAACTATCCTTATCGGTGGTAATTCCACCTTATCGAATTCTGTCTTCAAATCATCTAAATTCCTGCAAGTATAAGCTCTCCTCAGATTGAAAAGTTTAAATCTTTTGGCATATGCCCAAATGCCATTATAGGCACCTACTATTCCAGCATATCTCCCAAATGCAATCAATCGATTTCCTTTTTTATCAGTAAGTTTTTCGTAATCAATCAATCGGATATTTTTTCTAAGAATCTCTCTCAGCAGTTCCCGATTATATGGTTGCTCTTTTGTCGTGTGCGAGAAGAACAAATAGGTTTTATTATCCATTAATTCGATAATGGGAACCTCTTTTACTCCAAGTAGAATGTCGCAGTCAAGGATATTATCAACTACTTCAATGTTTTCATCACTATATAGGCTATCATCAAAACAACGAACTGGACTTTTTTGAACCAGGACCTTAATTTCAGGGAAAAGGTCTTCTAGTTCTTTAGCTTGGGTAGGCGTAAGTGGCACCCTTCGATCAACAGGAATTTTTCCTTCTTTTAGAACACCTATTTTAATACTTTGCATGGTGTAATCGCTTGTTTTTAGCCTTTGCTAACTTTTACCAATGTTACATAATTTTGCTTTGAGCCGATAAGATATGGATCAAAAATATTGGGTATTAATAGTATTTTGGGTGGCCTATTTTACAATTCACAGCTTCGCTGCATCATCCAGGCTAAAAAGAAATCTGGAGAATCGTGGAATCTCAAAAAACAACTACCGGAAATTATATGTAATATTATCTACTGCTGGATTATTGGCTATATTATTATATAGTTCTACCTTCTCTGAATCATATCTGATTGAGCCCAACAACTTCACTAAGTTTGTCAGCCTGATGTTGGCTGCATTTGGTACTATAATTCTTCGTCTTGCATTTAAACAGTATAACCTTAGGGGATTTTTGGGTCTGATGGATGAGAACCAATCCAAGGAATTACAAATTCGAGGGATTTTAGCCTACATCCGCCATCCAATATATTCTGGTACAATATTGATAATTGTTGGCTACTTATTATACATACCAAAATTATCCTCCCTGATTGTAGCAGTTTGTGTCTTTATATATCTGGTAATTGGAATTTACCTGGAGGAAAGAAAACTTATTACAGAATTTGGTCAGCGATATCTGGATTATAAAAGAAAAGTGCCGGCAATTATTCCAAAGCTAAAGGATATTTCATTTTTCTAAACCTTATCTTTTTCAACCTTCCTTTTTTGGTTTGCTCTTTTTTTGATCAATCAGTTTTATATCCTCAACTTCCTTGTCAAGAAATTTATTGATCTTGTCAATCTCTAATGAACTTTTAATTTCACCCAGGCTATCAATCTGTATTTCAAAACCTGCAAGTTTAGGATTTACTTTCGCTTTGGATTTTTTAGATTTTGCCATGATCGATCAATTTGTCTAGTAACTATCTGTCCTGAAGCTTTTCAATCGCTGTCTGTATTCTTTTGGAGCTTTCCAAAGGTCCCAATATTTCAATTATACTCATAAGATCAGGTCCACCACCTTCACCAGTCAAGGATGTTCGCAGGGCTGGCATGATTTTTCCCATTCCCGTATTATGTAACTCCAAAACTGAGCTAAGAGTTTCCTTGGCAACTTCTGCAGTCATCGAATCATGCTTTGATAAAGCATTGGCATATTCTTCAATTATCGATGCTATCTCTTCATTCCACTTCTTTTTGATCACCTTTTCATCATAAGTCTCTGGTGGAGAAAAGAAGAATCTGGATTTTTCA
Source organism: Saprospiraceae bacterium (assembly GCA_013002995.1). Lineage (GTDB taxonomy): Bacteria > Bacteroidota > Bacteroidia > Chitinophagales > Saprospiraceae > JABDLO01. Next base: position 2,140 of record JABDLO010000161.1, read on the forward strand.
AAAATATCTGATGGATAGATAATTCTTTCCCGCATGACTTCTGCAATCTTTTCGTTTATGGATCTGGGACTATGCAGGCCTTCATTTGCCATTGATTCTTCCAGACAGTCAGTCAAGTATTCCAGTGGTTTCTCTTTTAGGTACTGTTGATTAAACCATTTTGCTTTCTCGATATCGAATTTGGCTCCAGCCTTACCAATTCTTTCTATACTGAATTCACTAATCAAGTTAGCCAGATCAAATAATTCCTGTTCCGTACCAGGATTCCAGCCCAGCATGGCCAGGAAGTTAGTGAAAGCATCAGGTAAAAAACCTGATTCCCGGAAACCCATAAGATCCTCTCCTGAAGCTGGGTCATTCCAATTAAGTGGAAATACTGGAAATCCATGCTTCAATCCATCTCTTTTACTCAATTTACCCTTGCCATCTGGCTTTAGCAGTAGGGGAAGATGAGCAAATTCCGGCATGGTAGTCTCCCATCCCAGGTATCGATAAAGC